>DASWCA010000575.1:0-20861 GCA_036390355.1 Acidobacteriaceae bacterium | reverse complement strand
GTGAAGAAGCCGAAGGTAAGCAGGTAGCGGGGGTCGACCCTGTTGGAGAGGTATCCGATGATCGGCATGCCGCAGATCGCGCCGATCCCGCGCGGCGCGACCACCAGTCCCGCGGTGAACGCGGTGTAGCCGAGCAGCTCTTGATAGAAGAGCGGAAGCACGGTGACGGTGGAGTAGATCCCGATCCCGAAAAGGAAGATCAGGATGCTGCCGATCATGAAGTTGCGGTCCTTGAAGACCTTCAGATTGACCAGGGTGTCTTTCTTCGTCCAGGAGTGCCAGCAGAAGTAGACGAAGCTGGCAATCAGGAAGAAGACGGCCCAGCGGATCCAGATCGCGCCGAACCAGTCGTCTTCCTGGCCCTTATCCAGCACGACTTGCAGCAGGCCGGTCCACACGACCAATGCGCCGAAGCCGAGGTTGTCAAAGGGCGCGACCTTCGCGTTCTTGATGTAGTCCGGGTCATGGATGTAGCGGTTGATCATGAACAGCGCGAGCAGCCCGATGGGGATGTTGATGTAGAAGGCATAGCGCCAGGAATAGGTGTCCGTCAGCCAGCCGCCGAGGGTAGGGCCGAGCACCGGTGCGACGACGACTCCAAAGGCGAAGACAGCCATGGCGGCTCCGCGTTTCGCTGGCGGGAACGATTCGAGCAGGATAGCCTGCGAGATGGGCTGGAGCGCCCCGCCGCCGGCGCCCTGGGCGACCCGGGCCAGCAGGATGAAGGCGAGCGAGGGGGCGGCTCCGCAGGCGAAGCTGGAGATGGTGAAGATGGCAACGCAGCTCATGAGAAAGCGCTTGCGCCCAAATTTGAGCGAAAACCAGTTGCTGGCGGGCAGGATGATCGCGTTCGAGACGAGATAGGAGGTGAGGACCCAGGTGGCCTCGTCCGTGGAGGCGGACAGCGAGCCGGCGATATACGGTAGCGCGACGGCGGCGATGGAGGTGTCCAGCACCTCCATAAACGTCGCGAGCATGACGGAAGCCGCAATCAGCCATGGATTAACGCCTTGCGCAGCCTTGGCGGACTCGTCGGGTGGGGCGGTGCCAGTGTCAGCCATGCAGCTCGGGAATGCTCCTTCTTGCGGCGTTCGACTTCAAATCGAAACTGTAAGGATATAGAGGTGCGCGGAGGGGTTGAGGATGCATTTTGCAGGGGGTGGACGGTGGGGCGCGGGGGTGTTGATGAGAATGTCCATCTTATCAGCGGAATAAGTCGCGACTTTGGCTGAGAAACTGCTCGTGAGTGGCAATCGCGGCGTGGTAGATTCTGTGGATGAACGAGATCGAAGCGGTGGGCGCGGAGGCGATATCGCTTCCGCTGCCGCAGGACGGGGCAATTGAGAAGGATCGGCCGTGGCTCTTTTCCGTGCTGATTGCACCGTCGGCTGTCCTGATGAATGGCGTGATCCAGGGTGGGGTGCTCGCCTACCTGCTCAGCCAGCAGGGGATTGGCAGCGGAGGGCAGTCCCACCTTATCGGACTGCTGGCGCTGCCGACGAGTCTCTACTTTCTCTGGAGTCCGATCACGGATTTCTTTGTGCGCCGCCGAACCTGGCTGCTGGTTGGAGGCCTCCTGGCCGCGATCCTCATGGCGGCAGGCTTCCATCAGAAGAGCCTTTCCTCCTCAGGCACGATGATCCTAATGTTCCTCAGCGCATGCCTCAGCCAGCTTGTCGTATCGAGCAGCGGGGGCATGATGGGTGCGATGCGGGCGGTGCGGTCCCGCCGGATGGCAGGTAGTTTCTACCAGGCTGGAGGGATGGGGTTTGGAGCGCTCGGCGCCTGGGTTCTGGTTTGGCTCAGTTCGAGGGCAAACCGGGATGTGCTGGGTCTAACGGCGGCCCTTTTGATCGGTCTGCCTGCGCTGTTCTCCTTGGCCGCCCCACCGCAGGAAGAGATCTCCATTGGGACATTTGCTGGGACCATGCGGCGAGTCTGGGGCGAGTGCAAGGCAACATTTGGCCGCTGGGAGGCGGTTCCGTATACCCTTTGCATGACCTTCCCGATGGCCAGCGGCTCAGCCGTGAGCTTGCTAAGCGGTGTCGCCAAGCAATATGGCGTGAACGGCGACAGTGTGGCCTGGATGAACGGCCTGCTGGGCGGGCTGCTGTTGGCAGGTGGCTCAGCGACAGCAGCCATTCTCCCCACCAAGATGCGCGCAGCCGTCATGTATATGATCGTCGCGCTGGTCAACTGCGCGACCCTGTGCGTCCTCTGGCTGGGACCGCTGCGGCCGTCGACCTACTACCTGGGCGTGACGCTCTATCTCTTCACGGTCGGCACCTGCTACGCGATGTTCACGGCCGTAGTGCTGGAGTTCCTCGGACACTCCGGCAAGAGCGGCAGCGGCAGGTATTCCATCATCAACTCGCTGGGCAATGTCCCGGTGCTCTACATGCTCACGCTGGATGGATGGGGCGGAGACAAATGGGGTGCCCGAGGCCTGGCAGGGACCGAGGCGGTGGTCGGCGCGATCGGAGCGTCGATCCTGCTCGCGTATTTTCTGACGCGGAAGCGTGCCCCGGGCAGCGCCCAAATTGTCTCAGCGACCTAAGAAGCTTGGTTTTGAGGCTTCTTGCGAGTCAGCCGGGGCGCTTGGTTGCTTGCAAGCGGAGATACCCTACTTCCGTGATTTTCCTTGCATGGCGGTGCGACCTCGTGAACATAAACAGCATCAGATAGATTGACAGTAACTCACTCATATGTGAGACTGGAATTGCCGATAAAGCAGAAGACGGGTCGCAAACCACACCGACAGCTTGATTCGCAAAGGTTTAGAAGCACATTTTGGAGTTCAGGAGCAGGAATATGGGCAAGATTATTGGAATCGATCTGGGAACCACAAACAGCTGCGTCGCGGTGATGGAGGGCGGCGAGGCCAAGGTCATCCCAAACGAAGAGGGCGGTCGAACCACGCCGTCGATTGTTGCGTTTACCAAGAGCGGCGAGCGGCTGGTCGGGACCGTGGCCAAGCGGCAGGCGATCACCAACCCTGAGAACACGGTTTATTCGATCAAGCGGTTCATGGGACGCCGGCTGAATGAAGTTGGCGACGAAATGAAGATGGTGCCGTACAAGGTTGTGGCCAAGGGTGACAACGTCGGTGTCATCGCGCAGGGCAAGGAGTTCACGGCGCCGGAGATCTCGGCGATGATCCTGCAGAAGTTGAAGAAGGCCGCAGAGGACTATCTCGGCCAGAGCGTCACCGAGGCAGTCATCACCGTGCCCGCGTACTTCAACGACGCTCAGCGCCAGGCCACCAAGGACGCAGGCAAGATTGCGGGCCTCGACGTTAAGCGCATTGTGAATGAGCCGACCGCGGCCGCGCTGGCCTACGGGCTGGACAAGAAGAAGGACGAGACCATCGCTGTGTACGACTTCGGCGGCGGTACGTTCGATATCTCGATCCTCGAAGTCGGCGAAGGCGTTATCGAGGTGAAGTCGACCAACGGCGATACGCACCTGGGCGGCGACAATCTTGACCAGCGCATTGTGGATTGGCTGATCGGTGAGTTCAAGTCCGATACCGGCCTCGATCTGCACGCCAAGGGCAACGAGATGGCGCTGCAACGTTTGAAGGACGCGGCGGAGAAGGCAAAGATCGAGTTGTCGACGGCGCAGGAGTCAGAGATCAATCTACCCTTCATCACTGCCGACGCGAGCGGGCCGAAGCACCTTGTGCGCAACCTGACCCGGGCGAAGCTCGAGTCTCTGGTCGATGATCTGCTGCAGAAGTCAGTTGGACCATCGAAGCAGGCGATGAAAGATGCCGGCGTCGACGCGTCGAAGATCGACGAGGTGGTGCTGGTCGGCGGACAGACGCGCATGCCGAAGATTCAGCAGTTGGTCAAAGAGCTGTTCGGCAAGGAGCCACATAAGGGCGTCAATCCGGACGAGGTTGTCGCCATCGGTGCGGCGGTCCAGGCGGGCGTTCTCGCGGGCGATGTAAAGGACCTGCTGCTGCTCGACGTGACTCCGCTGACTCTCTCCATCGAGACGATGGGTGGCGTGGCGACCAGCATGATCGCGCGCAACACGACCATTCCGACCAAGAAGACGGAGACGTTTTCGACGGCGGCGGACAACCAGACCGAGGTCGAGGTACACGTGATGCAGGGCGAGCGTCCGATGGCTGCGCAGAACCGCACACTCGGCAAGTTCAAGCTGGGCGGCATTCCACCGGCCCCGCGCGGCATGCCACAGATCGCGGTAACGTTCGACATCGATGCGAACGGCATTCTTAACGTGACGGCGAAGGACAACGCTACGGGTAAGGACGCGAAGATCACCATCACCAGCTCTTCGGGCCTGAGCAAGGAAGAGGTTGAGCGCATGGCGAAGGATGCGGAAGCTCACGCGGCCGAGGACAAGGAGCAGCGCGACAAGGTCGAGGCGCGCAACGGGCTCGACTCGATGGTCTACAACGTCGAGAAGATGTTGAAGGAGTCGGGCGACAAGGTTGCGGACGCGGACAAGTCCGAGGTTGAGACTGCGTTGGCCGACGCCAAGACGACGCTGACCGGCGATCCAGGCGCGACCGAGCTGAATGCCGCGAAGGAACGTCTAACCAGTGCGAGCCACAAGCTCGCCGAGGCGATGTACAAAGCGGCAGCGGCAACGCCTCCTCCGGCAGAGGGAGCTCCGGCGGACGGAGCATCCGGCACGCACGAAGAGGCAAAGAAAGACGAAGGCGTGATCGACGCCGAGTACGTAGACGTCGAGAAGTAAAACGAATGCCGGATCGGTAGAGGCCGATCCGGCATCCAATAAGTAGCGTGGTAACGGAAGGGCGCTCTTGGTGGTTAGGGCGCTCTTCTTGTATCCGGTTCGGTGAAATTGGTGGCGCCGGGCTGGAGGGCATCACCCAGGAGGTGGACAGTATGACTCAGCAAATGGTTTGGAAATGCGAGCAGTGGTTTGGCGGCAGGATCAAGGAGCAGAATGTCTTCTCCAGCGAAGAGCAGGCGCGGGAGTTTGTGCGCACGCTCGGGGGAATGTCTCCGGACCTGGTGTTCAAGATCGAGCCAATGCCGATACAGCATGTGTGGAACTGACGTAGTTCCGGCCGGGTGGGGAATTCGGTCTGGTTCCCCACAGGCAATTCCTCCGTTTTGGCTGTCGCGTTCGTCCAAGACGTGAGACATTGGATCAGACAAAAATCAGGGTTTGCCAGTGAGATGACGTGCCTGCACACTTGAACTCTTAAGGGAGATGCGACGCAATCTAGAGCAGAAGAAATGTTGGACGAAAGAACCTGGAACTCAAATCGGATTCACCGGAGGCTATTTCGATGAATGAGACCATGTGGCGGTGCGACCAGGTTCGCGCTGGGCAGCTGTACAACCGGATGATGTTCGACACGCGCGAAGAAGCCGAGCAGTTTATGAACCGGATGCGGCAGATGGAACCCGACCAGACGATCTCGATTGAAGCGGTTGATGTCCGGCAGGTATGGAACTGAGGCGCTCGGCAACCAGAAGCAAGCGGATTTAAGGTTCTAAAAAAGGGCGCGGCTTCGGCCGTGCCTTTTTTTAGAACCGAAGGCTGACGATTTTTTAGAACAAGAAAGCGTAGTGATGGCGACACAGACGAAGGACTACTACAGCATCCTGGGTGTAAAAAAGACGGCGACCTCGGACGACATCCGCAAGGCGTTCCGCAAGCTCGCGCGCAAGTACCACCCGGACGTGAATCCGAACGACAAGAAGGCGGAGGAGAAGTTCAAGGAGATCTCCGAGGCGAACGATGTCCTCAGCGATGAGAAGAAGCGCAAGGTCTATGATCAGTTCGGATTCTATTCGGACAACATCGATCCCGCGGCAGCAGAAGCCGCAGCGCGTGGTGGATACGGCGGCGGGTTTTCCGGCGGAGGCCCACGCCCCGGCGGCCGAGGCGCGCAAGAGGTTCCATTCGACTTCGGCGGCTTCGACTTTTCCGACTTTCAGAGCGGCGGAGGCCATGCGCGAGGCGGCGCACGCGAAACCAGCGGCGGCGGTTTTGGCGGCAGCTTCCGCGACATCTTCGGCGGGATATTTTCCGGCGGACAGAAGGCGCGCGGCCCGCGACCGGGAACCGACCTCGAGTACCAGGTGAGCGTGGACTTCTGGTCCGCGGTGCGCGGCGGTGTGGCGCGGCTCGAAATCCAGCGGCAGGAGACCTGCCCGGCCTGCAAGGGGAAATCCACCACCGGCGGCAGCATCGAGTGCCCTGAGTGCGAGGGCACCGGCCAGGTCACGCAGATGGGCGGCCGCATGAAGTTCAACATTCAGTGTCCGCGCTGCAACGGCACAGGCAAGATACAAAATGTCTGCGCGACCTGCGACGGCGAAGGCGTAGTTACCAAACGCGAGCCGTTGGAATTCCGCATCAAACCGGGCACTCGCGATGGTCAGCGCATCCGGCTGGCGGGCAAGGGGAACGCGGGCACCGACGGCGGCGCTGCCGGAGACTTGTTCCTGATCATCAAGGTCGGCACGCATCCGGTCTTCTCGCGTGTCGGCGATGATATTCACGTGACGGTTCCGGTCACGGTCGCGGAAGCCGCGCTGGGCGCCAAGATCGAGGTACCCACCATCGACACGCACGATGGCGGCGGACGCACGCAGTTGAAGATTCCGCCAGGGACGCAGACGGGACAAAAACTACGTCTACGCGAGAAGGGTGTGCCCAGCGCGTCGAGGGAAGGCGTACGCGGCGACGAGATCGTCGAAGTGAAGGTCGTCGTGCCGAAGGTGCAGGACGAGCGCTCCAAGGAAATCCTGCGCGAGTTGGCGAAGCTGAACCCGGAGGACCCGCGGGCGGAATTGCTGGCAGAAGTATGACAGACCATATCTACGAGCATCTGGACCAGATGTTTGAATGGGACCCTCTGAAGGCAGCTCGCAATGCGATTCAGCATGGTGTTCGCTTTCCAGAAGCCGCGACGGTTTTCTTTGATGAGGCCGCGATCTTTGAGCCGGATCCTGACCATTCCGAAGAGGAGAATCGCTATTTGTTGCTTGGTTGTTCGATTCGATCGAATGTACTCTTAGTGGTGCACGTGATTCGCGGCGAGCGGATCCGTCTTATTAGTGCAAGATTTGCTACACCCAGTGAAAGGAGGCGCTATGACGAAGGAAGAAGAAAATTTTGAGATGCGCGATGAGTACGATTTTTCGAATGGGCTGCCAAATCCGTACGTGCAGCGATTTCAGGAACTGAATCTGGTGTCGCTCGACCCGGATGTTGCGACCGCATTTCCTGACTCGCAGTCGGTGAATGAGGCGCTGCGGCTGCTGATCAAGACCGCGAAGAGCGCTCAGGAGTTGCGGAAGGCGAGTTAGGGCAACCATGGCGACCAAGCGAAAGTCGAAGGGCGCGTATATGATCTCGGCGGTGGCGGAGATGTATGACATCCATCCGCAGACTCTCCGCTTGTATGAGCGCGAGGGCCTGTTGCTGCCCAGCCGATCCGAAGGCAACACCCGTCTCTACACTGACGAGGATCTGGAGCGCCTCGAGTTCATCCTCAACCTGGCGCGCGACCTCGGCGTCAATATCGCCGGCATCGCCATTGTGCTGCAGATGCGCGAGCGGATGGAAGAGATGAATCGCCAGATGCAGGGCTTCGTCGACTATGTGCGTACGGAGATGCTCACGCGGATGCAGCAACAGCAGCAGCCGGGATCGGGACTTGTGCCGGTGTCGCGTCCTGCATTCGTTCCGCATCGAACCGTCGTATCCGGGAAACCGGTTGCGCTGAAGTCTGCCGTCGTAGCCGGAAAGAGTCAAGCAAAGAGCGCGAAGGCGCGGTAAATTCAGAGGGCTGCGGTGGCGTTCGCTCATTCCCAATCTTTGGCTGCGGGCAGCCGGAATGCTCTAGACTGGATAGCGGTTGCGCAAGCAGCACGGCTTCCCGTCCTCCCGGGTAAAGCCTGAAAAGGTGAGATGAGTTTGTTCTTGCGGATTCTGTTTTATAGCGCGCTCGCCGGTACGGTGACATCGACAATTTACTGTGCGATGGTGCTGGTTGGCGCAGTGCGTTTCGCTCGCCGCAAGCGGCGCGAGGAGCGGGCGCCGATGGATTTTCTGCCGCCGGTCAGCGTGCTCAAGCCGTTGCATGGCGCGGAGCCGGACCTCGAGGACAACCTCCGCCGCTTCTTCGAACTTGACTATCCGGAGTATGAACTGCTGTTCTGCGCGCGCCACGCCGGCGACCTCGGATTGCAGATGGCGCAGCGCGTCGCGGCTGGCTATCCCCGGATTCGCGCCCGCTTCCTGACCTGTGGCGAACCGCGCTTCCCCAATGCCAAGATGTGGTCGATGGCTGCGCTCAGCGAAGCAGCCGCATACGAAACGCTGGTGACCAGCGATGCGGACGCACGCGTGTCGCCGGATTATCTGCGGCGCTGTGTGCAGGAGCTGGCGGTCCCGGGGAGGGAACTATCCTCGTGCCTCTACGTCGGCCGGACCACCGGTGGATTCGCGGCGCAGCTCGATGCAGTGGGCAAGAGCGTCGAGATGTCCGGCGGAATCCTGGTCGCGGACATGATCGAAGGCGGCACGCATTTCGCCCTCGGCGTCAGCATGATCCTCCGTCGCGACGCCTTCAAGAAGGCCGGAGGCTACGAGGACCTCGGCCAGTATTATGCTGAAGACTTTGTGCTCGGCCAGCGGCTCGCCGCGCAGGGCTACGGCGTGCGGATGGCAAATTACGTCGTGCGCCTGATGGTGCTGCCTCAGGGCCTGCGGGGTTCGTTCCGCGACCAGTTGCGTTGGATGAAGAGCACGCGCAGATCGCGTCCCGCCGGCCATCTGGGCACCGGGCTGACCTACGCAGTGCCGTTCGGCCTGCTCGGCCTGATCTGGGGAATTCTGGCGGGTCATCCAATCGCGGGCCTGCTGTGGCTTCTCGCCATGTGCGGGAACCGCTGGGTGATGGCGGCCACGATGCTATGGGCGCTTGAGGACGAGCAGCCTGCGAAGCCGACGCTGATCTATCCTCTGCGCGATCTCCTTGGCTTCGCGGTCTGGATCGCGAGCTACATGGGCGATCGCATGCAGTACCACGGCGGCGCGTACTCGCTCGGTGTCGGCGGACGATTCGAACCAGTCGCGCGAAAATCTAATCCCGCTGGCGGTGCCAACCTGCCTGGCGGGAAGCTCCCCGACGCGCCCGTTCGCGGAAAATAAATCAATTACTGGTTCGTCAGAATAGACTTGCCGCCCGCCGAGGTGAGCACGCGCACCGGACCGAAGTGCGAGAGGTCCGGCGTGCGGACGTCCGCGTGATATGTGAGCAGGAAGATTCGCCGCGGCCCGGCCCACAGCTGGTCGAGCGTCGCGTCCGTCTCGAAGATCGCAGGCGCGTCCGGCCAGAAGCTGCCGTACCACGGTCCGTTGATGCGGCCGTTGACAAGATGCACCGGTTGTTGCGTGTAGAAGAGCAGGGTGGACCCAGCGGTGAGTTCGCCATCAATGAGGATAAGGTCTGGTTGCTGGTTGCTGGCTGAACGTTGCGCCTCGGTGATAGCGAGCGCGAGCTCCTTCGAGCCGAGCGTTGGATAGAAGCGAACCAGACCCTCATGCATGCAGAGTAGTAGGCAAGTCGCCGCCGCTACGAGCGAGAGATTCGCCGCGTAGGTGCGTCCTTTGCGGCGCAGCAAATACGTGAGCGGGCCAATGACGACCATGCTCGATCCGAAAAGGATCAGCGGGCCGCGAAACAAGCCCATCGCCGCGCCGGTGAGGTCGAACAGGTGGCCGAGCGAGAGGTTGTATTCGCCGCCCTGCGCCAGCAGCGTCGCGATATCGGAGTTCGGGTCGGTGTGCGGCGCGGTAATCGCGAAGAAGAGCGCGATCGCAGCGCAGACAGTACCCATCGGGACCAGCAGCCACCGATGCCACAGCAGAGCGCTGCGGTTGGCGGCGGGATCGGCGATGCCGCGCGAGGTGCATTCGGCCCGGACCAGCAGGCCGCCGGCCATCAGCGCAAACGCCGGCAGTGCGGGCAGCGAGTAATACTCCTGGCGGGCGGAGAGGGTGAAGAAACCGAGGACCAGTGCTGCCCAAAGCAGCAGCGTCAGAGCGGCCTCGCGTTGGCGCGGCGAGACCGATGCCCGCGCGCGCAGGTCGCGTATGTGACGACGAACGGCTCCGGGAAGGAACGCGATCCACGGAAAAATCCAGACTGCGGCCAGCAGCCAGAACACCGGGATCGGCACCTGGCCGTAGTCATGCGGAATGCGTTGTGAGAGAAAACGCGCGATGTGTTCGTTGTAGAGATAGAACCATGCCCACCCACCGCGTGCGGGCAGGCCGAGCCCGGCGGGAAGCGCAATTGCCGGATTGCGCAGCGTAGCGAGCACATGCCACGGCGCCGCAATCGCGAGAAAGACCAGCGTCGACGGGATAAGGTGAAGTTTGAAGATCAGCTTAAGTTGTCGCGTGACCGCAAGGATCAGCTTAAGTTGTCGCGTGACCGCAAGGTAGACCAGCACAAAGCCTATGGGGAACACCAGCCCGATGAATCCCTTCGTGAGCAGGTTCAGTGCCGTCACTGCTGCGAAGCTAAGTGCTGGAATCAGCGCCGAGCGTCGCTCTCTCACATGATCCATCGCAAGAAGAAAGAAATGCACCGCCAACGTCATCCACAGTGCAACCACCATATCCGGGATAAAGAAGCGCGTGTAAAGGTATGGCCCGATGCACGTGGCCAGTGCCAGCGCGGAGTACAGCGCCCCGCGATCCGGATGCGCCGCGGGCGAAATCCCCGTGAACAGCCGCAATCCCAGCGCGTAGGTCGCCAGAAGCAGCGCGAGCATCAGCAGCGCAAGCGGCAGTCGTCCGGCCCAGTCATGTGCGCCAAACACGTGCATCGACCCGGCAGCGAGCCAGTACATCAATGGCGGCTTGTCGAAGAAGCGGATCCCATCGACGTAGGGCGTCACGTAATCGTGGCGGACGAGCATCTCGCGCGCGATCTCGATGTATACCGAGTCGACGTCATCGAGCAGCCCCGGCGTGAACAGGCATCCGATGTGCAGAATCAGCCACGCAAGCACGATCAGCGCCACCGAGCGCGGATTCCACCGAGCCTTAGGACGCGGGAAGTCGTTGCGTTCGTTCCGCTCTTCGGTGGGTGGGTTCGGAAATTGATCCCGGGACTGAATCAAGACGCGCGAGTTTCACCTTCCTTCGATGTCGAGTCTAGAGCAAAATCAGAGTTTCCGTGCTGTTGGTAAAAGTGTACCGGGTGGCTTTTCTTGAGGAAAAAGCCACTTGAATGCATCGGTTCCGTCTTACACCAACTCTGATTTTGCTATAGCGGTCTCGAGGAAGGAAGGTCTAGAGGCCTGTCTGTAATCAGCGCTTTGCCGGAGGTCTCCTGGATCACGATTTGCCGCGACCCCAGAAGTTCGTCGACCTGATAGCGGCGTTCCAGTGGAACAAACAGCAGCTTGCGTTCGCCCGTGCCCCAGCGTGCGAGCAGTTCCTCCGGCGTCAGAAATAGCCCGCACGCGTCCGCAAACGTCGACCCGAACAGCATCGAAGACGAGCGTCCGTCGACCAGCAGCGCGGGCCGGTTCAATGGACGGTTCAGGTAGAACGGAATCGATGAGCCGTACGCCTGATCGCCATACAGCAGAAGCGTGTTGTTACGCGAGATTGCGCCGGAAGATTCCAGATCCTGGATGCGCTCCGCGAAGTCCTGCGAGGAGAGCATCGGCGCGAAACGGACAAGCGCAATGTGCGCGGCGATCAGGAAGACAGCCGAGGTCAGCGCTATCGTCGTGGTCGCGGCTAAATGGCGGCGCTGAACGCGAAGCATCCAGGCGAGCGTCGGCCCGACCGCGAAGGCCGCCATCGCCAGAAATGCCGGCAGGCGAAGTGCCGCGAAGCTGGGTCCGGTCAGGTCGAACAGGCTCGACATCGAGAGCGTGTAGTCACCGACCCCGCGGTGGGCGAGCAGATCGCCGATGTCCGGGACGTATGCCAGGTGACGTGCGCTCCACAAGCCGTAAGCCAGCGCAGCCGCCACCGCAACGCCCAGAAAAGCGAACGCGGCATGGGCGAAGGTGAGGGCCGGGTTCGAGGTTCGAGGTTCGAGGTTCGAGGTTTGCTCCGCACGGGCGAGGGCGGCGGCAAATAGCATCAGCAGCGGCAGGTAAGCGGGAAACGTGTAGTACTCCTGATTTGTGGAAAGCGAGAAAAACGCGAGCACCAGGAACGCGAAGATGCCCAACAGCAGGGAGGTCCTTTGCATCAGCGTCAATTCGAGCAATGGCTCAGTCTGCTGTGCATACCATGGCCCTGGCTTACGATTGTGCCAGGCTCCCCAGGCGACTACGCACGCATAAGGAAAGGCAGCACGAAACCCATGGCGCGGGCCAAACGCAGCGATCACCACGAATAACACGGCGCCCACAAGCCATGGAGTCGCATAGTAAAGCCTCGCCGGATGGATCAACCCGTAACGTCTCCACCGTCGCACCGTGTCTGCCACGAAGACCGGCGCCAGCAGACTCATCGGGAAGAGCCAAACCAGGTGCAGGCTCCAGTACAGATACCAGGGCAGCTTGTTGTAGTCCATCGGAAACCGCCGCCCGAGGAACCGCAGCACATGCTCGTTGATGAAGTAGAACCAGAAGAATCCGTGCCCGTTCATGCCCCCTGTATTCCGCAACCCTGCAAGAATGTGCCACGGTGCAGCGATGCCCAGGAAGAGCAATACCCCGCTGAAGGGTCTCAACCGCCGCCAATTGCGGGCCTCCCCGGCAAGCGCAAGATAGACGCCACTCGCGCCGAAGAAAAACACCATCGCGACCAGTCCTTTGGTCAGCACCGCAAGCGCGAGCGCAGCCCACATCGCGTACGAGTAGGATCTGGACGCGGGCCCGTCCTCCATCGCCTTCAGGAAGCAATACAGCCCACAAGCGAGGAACAGCGACAGCAGCACATCCGGGATAAAGACTCGCGTGAACAGGAAGACGCCCGCCGAGGTCAGCACCCCAAGTCCCGTGTAAAGCGCGGCGCGCTCGCCGAAGGCCTCCCCTGCCCAGCGACATCCCAGCAACATCAGCAGCAGGACCGCGATCGCCTGGGGAAGGTGCGCCGCGAATGCATTGAACCCGAAGAGGCGGAAGCAGGTTGCGACGATCCAGTATGGCAGCGGCGCCTTTTCCAGGTAACGCACGTTATTCACACGCAGCGTCACCCAGTCGCCGGAGAGCAGCATCTGCCGCGCGGCGTTCGCATGGGTGCCGTCGGCGTCGTCCAGCACGGGCGGCGCAAACAGTGACGCAAGAAAGAGGACGGCCCACAGGGCTCCCAGTAGCGTCAATACGCGCGCGCGCCGTGATTGCCGGGCGCCGCGGGAAGCGATCGCGGGTTCAGGTAACGTTATAAGTGTCATTCGAACGCACTTGCTCTAACAGCATACGTGCCAGAATGTTGCAATCGTTCGGTCGGCCATCTCACGGAGAAAAATCGAATGACCGAAGTCATACAAAATTCCCTGAGGTTCCGCCCAAGGTTCAGCCTGAGATTGGATGCACGCACCAGCCTTTTGGGCGTTGTATCGTGACTTGAGCTACTGGAATTTTTCATCGCTGGCATTCGTCTGTATTCCAGACGACAATACTCACGAGAGACGCCGTAACAATGCCCACCTTTGCTGCCATCGATATCGGTTCCAACTCCGTTCGCCTGAAGATCGCAACGGTACATCAGCATCGTCTGAAGACGCTGCATGAGGACCGCGAGGTTGTGCGCCTGGGCGAGAGCGTCTTCCAGACCGGCGTCCTCTCCCCCGACGCGATGGCCAACACCATTCGCGCGCTGAAGCGCTTTCAAAAAGCCGTTCAGCTGCATGTGGTCGACAAGATCCGCGTGGTCGCCACCAGCGCCATGCGCGATGCTCGCAACGCCGCCGCCTTCACCGCCTGGGTAAAATCGGCGACCGGCTGGCAGGTCGAGGTCATCTCCGGACTCGAAGAGGGGCGCCTCATCCACCTTGGCGTGGTCACATTCGAGCCGGGAGCACGCGGACGTTGCCTGATGATCGACCTCGGCGGCGGCAGTTGCGAGATCACGCTCTCCGATCAGGGCCGCATCCGCGAGATGATCAGCCTGCCCCTCGGAGCCGTGCGCCTGCAGCAGGAATTTCTGCGCAACGATCCGCCCAGCAAGCAGGACGTCGCCCGGCTGAAGCAATATATCGACCGCGAGCTGAAGCGCGCCGAGCGCAAGATGGGAACTCCGCGCGTCAGCCTCGTCATCGCGACCTCGGGCACCGCTGCGGCGTTAAGCGAAGCAAGCGGCGCCATGGCGAAGAAGGCTGTAACGCGCAAGACCGCCTCCAGGCGCGCCGGCCGAACCAAATCCGTTTTGGTCCGCGCCACGCCCGGGATTGCGACCACCGACGCGGTACACTACCTCGCCGACAAGCTCGCAAAGATGACCAACCTCCAGCGTGCGTCGGTCCCCGGCATCGGCCCGCGGCGCTCGGAGATCATCATCGGCGGCGCACAGGTCTATGCGCATCTGCTGGATCGTCTCGGACTCAAGGGCTTTCGCTACTCGCCGCTCGGGTTGGGCAGCGGAATCCTTGCGCAGATGCTGGCCGAGGTCGACCTTCGCGCCTCAGTCCACCGCAAGATCGAAAGCGAGCGGTGGGAGGGCGTGCTCGAAGTATGCCGCCGCTACGGCGTCGATCAGCGCAAGATGGAGCCCGTTCGCCAGCATGTGGTCGAACTCTACGACGGACTCCTTCGCGTCCATGAGCTTCCGTCGGAGTACCGGTTGTGGCTGCAGGCCGCCGCCATGATGCAGGACGTTGGCAAGTTCATGAACCACCAGGGCCACCATCGCCACACCCAGTACATCGTGGCCAACTCTGAAATCTTCGGCTTCTCGCCGGAGCAGCGCGCCATCGTCAGCGCGATCGCCCGCTACCTGGGCAAGAGCTGGCCCGACGCAATGGATCGCGTCATGCGCGCGGTTCCCGTGGAAGAGCATATCAACGTGCTCCGCGCCGTCACGCTTCTCCGCCTCGCGGTCGCGCTCAACCAGGACCGCGCCAGCGCAGTCGTCAAGATGCGCACGTACGTCTACCCCAAGCGTGTTGTGCTGGAACTTGTCCCTGGGCGCGGCGGGGCAGAGCTCGAAGCCTGGTCGCTCAAGAAGGAAGCCGTCTACTTCCGCGAAGTCTTCCGCCGCGACTTGGTCGTCGAAGTAGCGTAGAGCGCGCGCACCGTGCGAGGATCGAGCAGCCACTGCAGCGTAGCCGGCCCGCGCGTCAGGTTCAGCCGTGCAAGCGATCCCTTGCGCAGGCGCACGCTGGGCAATGTGTTCCTGCGCTCCGGACCCATGACAATGGGCGAGAGAAGCGATACCAGGAACCCGGTGAGGTTCGGATTGTGCCCCACCAGCAGCACGTTTTCGTATCCGGCGCACTCGTGCAGCAGCTTCTGAAACTGCGTGAAGTTCGCGTCCGGAGCCAGCGCCGCCGAAGACACAATCTGCGTCTCGTACCCCGTCTCCGTACCCACCAGCGACGCCGTCTGCATGCTCCGCTTCAGCGGACTCGAAACGATCAGATCGAACTGAAGCTTCATCGCATTCAGCACGTGCGCGAGCTGTAGGCAGTGGCGCTTGCCGTCTTTGTCGAGAGGGCGCTTTCGGTCGAGAATCGGATTCGGGCGCCGCAGGCCGGCGCTCGCATGTCGCAGGATATAAACATTCATAGCTGTCTAAGATTGTAGGCTAGCCGCGCCAGATGCTTGCTAACGCAAGCTCAGCGACTCGCTATGTGCTCTTCCCGTCTTTAGGCTTGTCAGCCGCGGGCGCTCCCGGCTCATGGTGAAAGACACCCGGGTCCGGCTCCGGCAGCGAGGGGCTGGCCGGCTCAGGGTCGGGAACCGGATCGGGAATCGAGGCAGTTCGAGAACGTTGCGGAGGCAGCATGGCGGGATTCTACTCCCATTAATTCTCAGATGGCTTCTCCACGTGGTCGACGACCAAAACCTCAACCACTACCTTGCGCGATTCGAGTTTGAGCCCGATTTCCCCCTGGAGCGCAGTGAGAAGCACGCTGGTGGCGTCCGGCCTCATCGTCTTCATATCCTCGGGAAGATAGTTCGTAAAGTCGATTGCGAAGTCATACTTGCCGTTTAGCCCCGTCTCGTCCGTTACCGGACTCTGCAGCGGCCCAGCAAGAAGATTTGCCAACTGCTGCATCGTCGTCGCCTTTGCAACTGTGCCCACCGCTGAGTTCTGCATGGAGGGCTTTTCTTCACTCGCCGCTTCGTGCAGCTTGGCACCGCCCTTTGCCACGGTCAGCGCAAACGCCTTTAGCTCTCTTTCCTGGCGATGAAAGCTGAGTTTGAACCGATCCGCCAGCAGCGCCTGCATCATCAGCTTCATCTGGTCGCCGCCAACCGGCCCGTCCGATTTGGCCACGATATCCAGATGCTCCGACCGCAGCCAGTCCGGCCCGGAGATCTGGCTATCCTGAATCCCATAGGCCCACTTGAGACACGTGTTCACCGTGACGTCCCGCATACGCAACATCGCCGGCGAGATTTCGGTCTTGCCATCGTGTTCAAACGGTACCGGCCCCGCACTCAGTCGAATCGTCGCCACCGCAAACGCCGGCTGCTGAGCGGTCGCGCGCACCCCAGACAGCATACCCGCCACCAGCACCAACCCCACTGGCAAACGTGCCACAGTCCCTATGCCTCGCTCCATCACCTTCTCCGGATGCCGCAAGCTTTGTCAGCACCTATCCACGTGCACACTCATACGCGCGAGCTTGCGAGGATGTTCCCCGCAATCCTTCGCGGATCCACGATATAAAGGAATCCCATGGCCAGGCCGGCGCGTATGACTGAGGGAAGAGATGAATCTCGCGAAACCCTCAAGCAGTCGGTTACGGCTGCCAATCTACCGGCAACAATTTCCATTGGAGACGTCCCATGAAGATGAAAATAGCCCTCGGCTTCGTCTGCATCTTTTCTGCGCTTGCGTCAAAAAGCCCCGCACAGACAGTGGACGCCGCAAATCCCATGGCCGGCCGCTGGATCGTCAGTGGTGATTTCTACGGCACTCCCCGCTACTACTCTTTGCAACTGGAGCAGAAGGGTGACGCGCTCAGCGGCACCCTGCTTGGCACAAAGGTGCTGGGCACCGTCACGGGCAGCTCAATCCACCTGCTCGGCAAGGATGGCAACGGGAACACCGTGGAATCGAACGGTAGCCTTCAAGGCGGAGCCATCACCGGAACCATCGTCCAGACCGACGCTACGGACCCAGCACATCCCGCCACCTTCAGCTTCACCGCCACCTTGGTCCCGAAGCGTGGAACGGCTCCTCCGCAGCGACATGAATTCACCCCAACGGTCTTCTATCGCCAGTACTCGGCCCTGAACAAGCCCGCGCTGACGGTCGCGCCGGGCGACACCATCCATACCACGACGGTGGATGCGGGCGGGAGCGACGAAAAGAGCGCAAAGCGCGTCGCCGGCGGCAATCCCGAGACTGGCCCGTTCTACATCGAGACGGCAGCGCCGGGCGACACGCTGGTCGTCCACATCTTGCACCTCCGCCTCAATCGCGACTGGGCGGGCAGCGATGACGATGTCGTCGAGAGCGCATTGAACAGCCATCTCGCGATCAAGATGAAAGACACGGGCAAGTCGATCCGCTGGCATCTCGACCTCGACAAGGGTGTGGCCTATCCCGAGAAGCCCGGCGAAGGTCTGGCACATTACACTGTCCCCCTGCGCCCGATGCTCGGCTGCGTCGCGACTGCCGTCAGCCCCAGCGGAGCCGCTCCCGGAACCGGCGACTCCGGCTTTTACGGCGGCAACATGGACTTCAACGAGATTGCCGAAGGGTCAACGGTGTATCTGCCCGTGTCGGTGCCAGGAGCATTGCTCTACGTCGGCGATGGCCACGCCGTCATGGGCGACGGCGAGATCAACGGCAACGCGCTCGAGACCTCGATGGACGTCGAGTTCAGCGTCGACGTAATCGCAGGCAAGGGGCCCGGTGGCCGCCGCGTCGAGACGCCCACCCACATCATTTCCATGGGCCTCGAAGGCTCGCTCGACGACGCCTTCCGTTCCGCCACGGCGGGCATGGCGCAGTGGCTCGGCGACAACTACAAGCTCACTCCCTCCGAAATCTCTCAGGTCATCGGCACCGCCGCCGAGTACAAGGTCAGCGAAGTAGCCGACCGCAACTCCGGCGTCGTCCTCAAAATCAGCAAAGACCGCCTGAAGACCCTGATCTCGGCAGCGAAATAAGCGATCGCTAGTGGGTCAATCTGACGTGAATGGGTGAAGTTTCCGAAGACCCTGCTTTCACAGGAGTTAGAGCCTGGCGGTTGACGACGAATCGTGGAACGAAGAAGACATGCCATGTAGTCGAAATCCGATTCCGCGTAGGTGGATGCGGTCTGGCAAAAGGAATGACATTGCCTGTGCAATCATTTGCACATACAGATAACTATCTTATTTTACAATTAGTTGCTTGGTTTTTTCATGAAGTGAAAGTGTTCCACGCAAGCAAGAACAACGCGCCAGACTGGTTCGAGTATCAGATGTCCAAGGGCAGCAGACGAGATCGAGCAGGTTTACTCATCGGGCCATCTTCAAGGGGGAAATACATGAAACATCGCAGCACACTTGCAGTTCTTGGAACGGTGCTTACCGTATCCGCAGCATTTACCGGGAATGCTTTTGCCAGCTCCATCAGCGGCCAGGCCTACTGCGACATCTCGTCGGCTTCGGGGCCGACCCAACAGGGCTCCAACTACGCAATTCTCACTCCCACGATCGCGCAACTGGCAAATGCGGAGAGC
Source organism: Acidobacteriaceae bacterium (assembly GCA_036390355.1). Classification (GTDB taxonomy): domain Bacteria; phylum Acidobacteriota; class Terriglobia; order Terriglobales; family Acidobacteriaceae; genus Edaphobacter. The sequence goes on along the minus strand of DASWCA010000575.1, from coordinate 2,014 downwards.
ACCTCGGCAGGCCTATGCGCGACCTTTACAGCCAGCGGAATCAACTTTGCGACGGGCATCGACAGCACCCACGCGGCAGCCTCGGGCGTGACCGGCGGCAACACCCTGAACAACTTCCTGAACTACGGCGGGACCCTGCTTTCGTCCAGCTATAGCAATGTGGGTGCTTCGGCCAACGGCGGGCCGACGGTGCTGGCCAATGGCGCGCAGAACAACGACGGCAGCCTGCTGGTGCTGAGCGGGGTCACCTCGCTGGCGACCGGCCAGTCGATCACGCTAAACCACGACGACGGCGCAGAGATTTATGTGTGCCTGATCGGCGGCGCGAACTGCAGCCTGGGTTCGGGCGGTGTGCCGGACGTGTTGGGGAACTGGTCGCTGATTTCGCCGGCGGGTTCAAACATGCAGACGATGGATGGGCAGTCGCCGTTTACTTTCGGGGGAGGTGCGGGGAACTATGACTACCTGCTGATCTACAACTCGAACTACATGCAGCCGTCGGCGCTGAGCTCAAACATTAACGAGACGCCCGAGCCGAGCAGTCTGATGCTGCTGGGCACGGGGCTGTTCGGCGCGGCCGGATTGCTGATCCGGCGGCAGACGATGACGCTCTAGCGCACGCTTTCTCAAACTGAAACAACCTGGATGGGACGCCGTAAACGCGGCGTCCCATCATCTTTTGACGGCCGAGTTGGCGCGGGTAACACGAATGGGGATGAAGGCGTTTTCGGCAACTTAGTCTGTCCTGGAGATTCAAACTGACCAGTTTGATAGGTTTGCAATTCTTATGGGTATATACCAATTTGTAAGCCATTTGTTTGCCAATACTTTGCCAAAGAGAGGTATGAGGGTGTACGGGGAGATATGAAGCGCCCACAAAGAGCCGCAATTCCGCCCGCATTTCCACGGCAATTTAACACGCCTCGCGACCTCTGGATGGAGCACCGCGATAGACTGGATAGCGACCATGCCAACCAAAAAAGAACTGCTCACAACGCCTATCCAGCACATCGACATCACCGCTCACAACGTCGTGCCGCTGGTCGACGCCATGGCCTCGATGGCATACACGTCGCGCGACACCGCTCGCGCCGCCTCCATCTACGAGATGATGCTCCGCGACACCGATTGTGGCGTCATCCTGTGCCTCGCCGGATCGCTCATCTCCGCCGGCCTGCAGAAGCTCTTCGTCGACCTCATCCGCAACAACATGGTCGACGCCATCGTCTCCACCGGCGCCAACATCGTCGACCAGGACTTCTTCGAGGCTCTCGGTTTCCGCCACTATATCGCGGGAGACGAGTACAAGTACGGCAACGGCGACGGCGACCTCCGCGAGCTGATGATCGACCGCATCTACGACACCTTCATCGACGAGGAAGAGTTGCGTATCTGCGACGACACCACCGAGAAGATCATCAACTCGCTCGCTCCCAGGCCCTACAGCTCGCGCGAGATCATCCGCGAGTTCGGCGCCTACCTCGAAGCCAACGGCCGCACCCCCGCGAACGGCAACCCCGATTCGATCATCTACGCGGCGTATCAGAAGGGCGTGCCCATCTTCTGCCCGGCGTTTTCCGACTGCTCGGCAGGCTTCGGCTTCGTCGCCCACCAGCACGCGCGCCAGGGAAAGCCGATGGTCTCCATTGATTCGGCGAAGGATTTCTACGAGCTTACCCAACTCAAGATCGCCAACCCCACCACCGGCCTGCTGATGATCGGCGGAGGCGTGCCGAAGAACTTCGCGCAGGACATCGTCGTTGCAGCCGAGATTCTCGGCGTCGACGCCCCCATGCACAAGTACGCAATCCAAGTCACCGTCGCCGACTCGCGCGACGGAGCCCTGTCCGGATCCACGCTTAAAGAAGCCAGTTCCTGGGGCAAGGTCGATACAACTTTCGAGCAGATGGTATACGCGGAAGCAACATTGGCTCTGCCTCTGATCGCGGGATACTCTTTCCACAAACAAGCTGCCCAGGCCCGCAAGGGAAAGAACTGGACCGAGGTCCTCAGC
>DASWCA010000574.1:0-3597 GCA_036390355.1 Acidobacteriaceae bacterium | reverse complement strand
ATTTGGGCGGATCGGGGGTCCTTCGCGTTGCTCAGGATGACCCCACTTCCATGACCCCACTTCCATGACCCCTCTTCCATATGAATGATTTCTCTCCCCAAGGATGACCGATTCAAGAAATTGCCCCGGCGCGAACCGGGGCGTTTCTGCTCGATGAAGAGCTACTGAGAGGAAGAGCTACTGAATGCGCTCGAACTGGTATTCCGATTTGGCGAGGGCGGCGAGCAGGTTTTTGACATGCTCGGTACCACGTGTTTCCAGGGTTAGATCGATGGCGGTATCGCCGAGGTCCACGCCGAACTTGCGGTCGTAGGAGGTTTCTACGATGTTGGCGCGGTGGTCGGCCAGGACGCCGGTCAACGTGTGTAGAGCGCCGGGGTAGTCGGGCAGGTGGATGCGCAGGCGAATGAGGCGTCCGTCCTTGGCAAGGCCGCGCTCGATGATGCGTGAGAGGATGCCGACGTCGATATTTCCGCCACTGATGATGGCGGCGATGCGTTTGCCGGTGCAATCGATTTTGCGGTGGAGGATGGCGGCGACGGCGGCGGCACCCGCGCCTTCGGCGACGGTCTTTTCGCGCTCCAGTAGAAGCAGGATTGCGCTGGCAATTTCTTCTTCTTCGACGGTGACGATTTCGTCGACGTACTTGCGCACCATGGGCATGGTGCGCTCTCCAGCGCGGCGAACGGCGATGCCGTCGGCCAGGGTCGATGCCACGGGCAAGGTGACCAGGTGTCCGGCTTCGATGGCCGCTTTCATGGAGGGCAGCCGCGAGGTTTGCACGCCGATGACCTGGATGCGGGGATTAATTTCTTTCAGGGCGCAGGCCATGCCGCTGATCAGCCCTCCGCCTCCGATGGCGGTGACGACCAGATCGACGTCAGGAGTCTGGCTGAGGAGCTCAAGGCCGAGTGAACCCTGTCCGGCGATAACGGCGTCGTCGTCAAAGGCGTGAATGAAGGTCAGGCCCTGCTCAACGGAGCGGCGCTTGGCCTCGTCGCAGGCTTCGTCGTAGTTGGCGCCGTGGAGAACAACTTCTCCGCCAAAGCGGCGGGTCGCCATCACCTTGTTCAAAGGGGTAGCCAGAGGCATGACGATCTGAGCGGCGATGTGCCGTTTGCTGGCGTGGTAGGAGACGGCCTGGGCGTGATTGCCCGCCGAAGCCGCAATCAGACCGCGACTGCGCTCTTCCTCAGTGAGTTCCATGATCTTGTTGAGAGCGCCGCGCTCTTTGTACGCGCCGGTCATCTGCAGGTTCTCCAATTTCAGGTAAACCTGGTTACCGGAGAGCTGCGAGAAAGTTTCCGAATGCGAACATGGCGACAAAAAAAGCGACTCGCGAATCCGCGAGTAGGCTCTTCTTACGTCATCAACTGTGACCATTGCTTCTGCCGCGCTTGCGGACATAGATTCGTTTCCTAAATGCGATGCGCTTAGTCCGAATGGGTTAAGAACTCGCTGGGGTTGATTCAAGTATAAGCGATTCCAGCAACTTCTACCCAATTCCTCAGCAATTTAAGCCGCCTGAGTCAACGTATATACGAGTGATCGCATCTACTTACCCATGTTCATATGCCAAGTACCGGTAACGAACATGCCCCGCGAGTGTGAGCGAACGATACTCCGGCGCAAACAGGGGAATTTGCGAAATGGCAATGACAAGGTCAGAGTTCCGGTCCATCGTGATTTTTGGGGGAGCTGGTTTTATTGGCTCTAACTGGACCGAGCGGCTACTGAAAACCACCGACGCTAAGGTACACGTCTTCGACAATCTTTCCAGGCAGGGCGCGCGCCATAATCTTGAATATCTGCAGAAGGTAGCAGGACGGAGCGGACGGTTGCAGATCACCATAGGCGACGTGCGCGACGCCGACATGGTCGGGCGAGTGGTGAGGTATGCCACGGAAATCTACAATTTCGCAGCGCAGGTAGCAGTGACTACTTCGCTCGTCGATCCCAAGTTGGACTTCGAGGTTAATCTGGGCGGCACGTTCAATATTCTGGAAGCGGCGCGTCGTCACGGGCAAAACCCATTTGTGCTGTTTACCTCAACCAATAAGGTTTATGGGAACTCCGGCGACGGGGAAGTGCGCGTGGATGGCAACCGGTATGTAGCTCTGGCGCGTAATGGGACGAACGAATCACAGCCCCTGGATTTTCACTCGCCCTATGGTTGCTCAAAGGGCGGAGCCGACCAGTATGTGCGAGACTACGCGCGCATTTATGGCCTGTGCTCGGTAGTGTTCCGCATGTCGTGCATTGCAGGACCAAGACAGTTTGGCAGCGAAGACCAGGGCTGGGTCGCACACTTCCTGTACTCCGCGCTGGAAGGGAAACCGCTTACGATTTACGGCGACGGCAGGCAGGTGCGCGACGTCCTCTATGTGGAAGATCTGCTGGCTGCTTTCGAGGCGGCTTACGTGAATCGCAAGACTACGGCAGGGCAGATTTACAACATTGGGGGCGGACACGAGAACACGATCTCACTGCTTGAGCTTATGGATCTCGTGGAGGATCTCACGGGGGTCAGGGCGAGCTACGATTTTGGCGAAAAGCGCGCCGGAGATCAGCTCATCTATGTGACCGACCACGGCAAGTTTTCACACGATACGGGATGGCAGCCAAAGGTGAATCTGGATGGCATTCTTAAGGGTATTTACAAGTGGTATCGCGGCAATCGCGAGTTGCTTGCTCCGTCGCGTGCGGAAGCCCTGAAGGAAATGGCAGAGTTGCTTACCCCTTTGCGGAGAACAGCCTGATGGCGAAGTTCGCATTGGTCAATCCGAACTGGGATTTTGCGGGCTCCACCTACTTCGGATGCCGCGACCCGCATACGCCGCTGGAATTGCTGTTTGCCGCACAAAAGATTCGCGCCAAGGGCAATGAAGCGGTGGTGATTGATGCCCAGACCGCGGACTGCACATTGGCAGAGACACGCGAGCAGGTGGCGCGCTTCGATCCGGATTTCCTGGTGATTCCGTCGACGCCATCGTATTTGTTCTGGCGCTGTCCTCCGCCGGAGGTGCGGATTCCGCGCGAGTGGTTTGCCGGGATCGGCGGGCGGGCGACAAAGGTGCTGATTGGGCCGCACAGTTCTGCCACTCCGCGATCGGCTATGCACAAGACCGGGGCCGACGTGGTCGTAAAAGGCGAGAGCGAGGATGCGCTTGCGGCACTCGCCTCGGAACCGTGGGAGATGATCGACGGCGTATGTTTCCGAAACCAGACGGGACGCGAGCACTACAGCACCGCGCAGGCGGTGGTGGACATGAGCACGCTGCCGGCGCTGGAGTATGCCGACTACGAGGTGGAAAAGCACTGGCACCGACATCATGTTTTCAACCAGGGCAGCGGACGCGGCGCGGAGGTTGAGTTTGCCCGTGGATGTCCGTGGAATTGCAGCTTCTGCAACAAGCAGCTCTTCCGCAATAAGTTTCGAGAGCGTGATGTGGATGCCGTGCTGCTGGAGATCGACCGGCTGATTGCGCGGGGAGTTGATTACATCTACTTCATCGACGAAATCTTTGGCGTTGGAAAGAATGTGCTGCGCCTGCTGGAGGGGATTTCACAGCGCAAGGTAAGCATCGGATTCCAGAG
>DASWCA010000573.1:0-8687 GCA_036390355.1 Acidobacteriaceae bacterium | reverse complement strand
CGCCAAGCCTTACCTACACCGTTGGCAGCCACAACTATCGCGTCTCCGCCGGATCGTTTTTCCAGACCAACCGCTTCCTTGCCGCAAAGCTGGTCGAGCTGGTCACAAAGAACCGCAGTGGCCGCGCCGCGCTCGATCTCTTCGCCGGAGTGGGACTGTTCACCCTTCCCATGTCGCGCAACTTCGAGCGCATCACCTCGATTGAAATCGCGCAGAACTCCTTCGACGATCTCGCTGCCAACGCCGCCGTCCCCCACATCCAGGCCGTGCACAGCACCACCGAGGACTACTTGAACGCCGCTCGCGGACGTTGGGACTTCGCCATTGTCGATCCTCCGCGCGCCGGTCTCGGCGAGCGCGTTGCGAAATCTTTGGCCGGTCTGTCGATTCCCCGGATCGCCTATGTCTCCTGCGATCCGGCGACGCTCTCGCGCGACCTTGTCACGCTCCTCGCCGCCGGATATCACGTGGAAGAAGCTCACCTGGTCGATTTGTTCCCCCAGACCTACCACATGGAAACCGTTCTTCACCTGGCGCGCTAAAGCGAGCCACGAAAGTAAGGAGCAGAGAAATAATGTACGCACTGATTCTGATTCGATACCGGCTTCCGCTGGACGAAGTCGCCAAGGTTACAGACGAACACCGCGCCTATCTGCGCGAGCTCAAGGCCGACGGAACCCTCATCGCCTCTGGCCCCATGGATCCCCGCTCGGGAGGCGCGCTGCTGGTTCGCATTCCCAACGACAATGTGCAGCAAAACCTCACCGATCTGCGCGATGAAGATCCGTTCTACAAGAAGAATGTCGCCAATTACGAACTCATTCCGTGGAACGTCATCATCGGCAACGAGGATCTGGACAAACTGTAAGACGTTCCCGTCAGATCTGAAATTCTAAGTATCAACCGTGGGCACTCACAAATTGCGCAGCCTTAGGCGCAATTTGTGAGTGCCCATTCGGCGATTGTTTGCCACAATGTAAGTACCCCGTAAATACGCCCTCTGATGCCTGACGCTCAAACGAATCCGGAAACGGCTCGCCGCCGTCCGCCAGCCGCTCCGCTGTTCGCTGCCACTGTCTTTTTTTCCGGCGGCATTCTCCTCCAGACCTACATTCAAAAACCTGCCACGCTCTATTTCCTCTGCACTCTGGGCCTCGCCCTCTGTTCGCTGTTTGCACTGCGCTTTGTCTCCCAAGGCCATCGCGCTCTCTTTGGCTACTTCGCTGCGGTGCTGGCGTTCTTTCCCGCCGGAGCCCTGCTGACCGCCGCACACGCATCGCGCCCCGCGCCCGTACCCACGGTTTTGCAATACGCCAGCGGCGACGAGGTCACGCTTACCGGCTACGTTGCGCGCGAAAGTTCCCGGCGCGCCGGACGCGATCTTCGTGAGTCGCTAGACCTTGCGGTGGAGCAGGCACAGTTTGAGGATCAAGCTCCGCAACCGGTAACCGGCAGCGCCCGCCTCAACATCTACGTGCCCGGCTCCCGTTTCGCGTGGCAGAGCGACGAGGAGGAGCCCGACGAAGCGGAGGCAGCCGCCCTGCCCGAGTTCGACTACGGACAGCGCCTCCGAATCCGCGCCAAGCTGCGCCCCCCGGTAAATTTCCGCAACCCCGGCAACATGGATTACGTCGGTTGGCTGCGTGGACAGGGAGTGGCCGTACTCGGCTCCGCTAAATCGACAAATATCGATGTGCTCCCCGGTGCCGGCGGCACAAGCTTTGAGCGCCTCCGCTGGCACGCCCGCCGCAGCGTGTTGCAGCACATGGAGCGCCTGTGGCCCGCTCCCTATGCGGGACTCTTTCAGGCCATGGTACTCGGAGAACGCGGCCTCGTCACCCACGAGCAGCGCCTCGAATTCCAGCGCAGCGGAACCTTTCACCTGCTGGTCGTCAGCGGGATGAACGTAGCGATCTTTGCGGTTTTCCTGCTGTGGCTCATGCGCTGGCTGCGCCTTCCTGTCGAGTATGCAATCGTTGCGACCATCGTTCTCACGTGCGGTTATGCATGGCTCACAGATCTCGGCGCACCCATCCTGCGTTCGGTCATCATGATCGTCGCCTACCAGATTGCCGCGCTATGGAACCGCGACCGCGCTCCCCTGAACACGGTTTCCTTAGCCGCGCTGTTGCTTCTGGTATGCGACCCGCAATCCCTGTTCGACGCCAGCTTTCAACTGACGTTTCTCGCCGTGCTCACTATCGCAGGAATCGGCGTCCCCCTCTTTTCACGCACCACCACGCCCGTTCGCGAAGCTCTCGCCGACATCGCGAGCCCGCAGCGCGATCTCACCTTGCGTCCCCGGCAAGCGCAGTTCCGCCTCGACCTTCGCGCCATCGCTGCCAAACTTGGCTACCTCATTGGAACCCGCCCCGCGCTCTGGCTCCTGACGAAGCTGATCTACGTCGTAATTGCCATTGCCGAGCTCGCCGCGCTCTCCGCCCTGATGCAGGCTGCGCTAACGCTCCCGACCGTCTGGTACTTCCATCGCGTGAACCCCCACGCCGTGTGGGCCAACATGGCCGTCCTGCCCCTCACCAGCCTGCTCATGCCAACGTCGATGCTCGCTGTGGCATTCTCCTATCTCGCCCAGTGGCTAGCCGCCCCCTTCGCGTTAGCCGCCCGCTATGCGCTGCAAGGTATCCTGCTCACCGTGCACTGGTCCGGAGGAACACAGCTTCCCGACCTTCGAGTGGCCATGCCCGCTCTCGCGGCAATCTCAGGCGTTGCGCTTGCCTTTGCGGTAGCCCTCCTGTTCTCGCGACGTCACTGGATACTTGCCTTCACCTCTCTGGGACTTCTGGCCGCCTCTGCCTGGACCGTTTTTCAGCACCCGCGCCCGTTTGCCTACCAGCCTCACGAGTTGGAGATCACCGCCATCGACATCGGTCAGGGAGATTCCTTCTTGCTGGTCACCCCCGGCGGCCACACCCTCCTGCTCGACTCCGGAGGCCTCCTCGGCATGAGTCACAGCGACCTCGACATCGGCGAGGACGTCGTCTCCCCCTACCTCTGGCAGCGCGGACTCTCGCGCCTCGACGCCGTCGCCTTCAGCCACGGACACTCCGATCACATGGGTGGCATGACGGCCATCCTCCGCAACTTCCGTCCGCGTGAAATGTGGTACGCCCCCAACTATCCCTCGCACGAAGTCGAGGCGCTCCTCGCCACCGCCGACTGCCTCCACGTGCGCCGCATCGAGCGCCACTTCGGCGACCGCTTCGACTTTGACGGAATCCACTTCGAAGTCCTCTCCCCTCCCTCCGATTGGGAGCTAAAACCGCGTGGCCAGGACGACGCCTCGATGGTCCTGCGCCTCACCTACCAGGGACACACCGCGCTCCTGATGGGCGACATTCACAAGCGCATGGAAAAGATTCTGGTTGCAGAGGCCGAGGCCCATCATCGTTCCCTCCACGCCGATCTGCTGAAGGTAGCGCATCACGGCTCGAACACCTCGTCGTGCGACGAACTGCTCGATGCCGTGCATCCCGACTACGCCGTCATCTCCGCCGGAATCCGCAATTCCTTCCATCATCCCCGCCCTGAGGTGATTGAGCGACTAGCCGAGCACCGGGCCAAGACCTACCGCACCGACCTGTTCGGTCCCATCACGTTCTACATGGACGCCGCCGGGGTTCACCCGTCAGTGGCTCGCTAAACCGCGTATTTGCCTTAGCTGGTGTCTCTTGCTTTTGGTGTCTCTTGCTTCTTGGTGTCTCTTGCTTTGATGTCTCTTGCTTTGGTGTCTCTTGCTTTTTGGTGTCATCCTGAGCGCAGCGAAGGACCTCGGGGTTGCTTTGCCGCCACCCTCGCACGCATTCCGGTTTACACTCCCACCGAAGATGATTCCCCTCGGCTATATGGCGAAGCGAGTGTTCATAAAGCCCGACTGGCTGAAGGCAAACCACGTCCACGACATTTACTCCGTCAGCGGCTGCATCTCTGAAGACTTCGCCCACTGCCTATTCGCCACGTTCGAGGAAGCAGAAACCAAGAACAGCGAACCGGGCCCCTACCGCATCTTTGCTGTTTATTCCGTGGGCTGGCCGTGAGGCATTCAACCGAAATGAGCCAAACATAGCAAAGGCGCACCCCGAGGGATGCGCCCTTGCCATCACAAACAACCTAAATTATCCCTGCGCTTCGGCCTCTGCCTCCGTCACACCTTTGCTCTTGTACTCAGCTATCACCGCGCGAGCCTCTTCCGCCTGATCTTCGCGAACCTGCAGCGCCATCCCTCCCACTCCGGGCAACACATCCTGCGGCGCGTCGTAGTTCGTCTGCAAAGCATCAATTCCGGCGGACTCCAGCAAGCCCTGCACAACCATAATCTCTGATTCCTGCTCGCTTTCAAAAACGACGACCAGCACCTCGTTCGGCTCTTCTCTCAAGGGTTGCGCCATAATCTCTCCTCCTACACTTCGATGCGACGATGCGACTGATGAGCGTAGTACCGCCTGCCCTCCCAGTCAATCCCCATCGCGACACACTCCACCTCCCGGACTTAGGCTCACATTCGTCCAGATACTCCGATTCGAAGGCCAACCTGCCAAACCACCGTTGCCCCTGCTTCCGTCATCGAAATAACGAGCACTTCGGACAGGAGTATTTCTGCACATGAGCTATGACCAATCCGATTCCATACATCAAGCCGAACCACTCGATGAAGGCAAGCGACTCCGCCGCCTGCAAATCATGATGAACCTCGTCATGCAGGTGATTGCCCAGGATCCCAAGCTCTCCTTCGAAGAAGCCTCACAGATGGTTGCCGACTCTCGCACCGCAGCCCTGGCCATGTTTCCCGGCAAGGAACTCGCCTACGATCTGCTCTACCGTCCCCGTTTCGAGCGCCTGATGCGCGAACGCTATCGCCTGCAATAAAACTGGCGCGGCCCCGGAGCCGCGCCGCTTTTTTAACGCGAAAACCTATTTGTCCACCCGGGTCAGCCGCAGCGTCATCGTTCCCCAGAACAGCCGGGAGCGCATCTGCACCGGCAGGTGCGAAGCGTCATCCGTGTACCAGATCCACACTTTTCCCCGTCCCTTGAGCGGACCCGCGTCTGAATAAACCGCTACCCGCACCGTGTGGAAGACGCCCGCATCGGTCTTCACATCTTCGCGTCCCTCTGCGTAAGCCTTTACATCCACGGTCTTTCCGCCATCGTTCAAGGGGAAAATAAGGGACACGCCGGGCTCCAGATGTTGAGCCGCCACATAGTAAATTCCGGAGAGCACATCGGTCACGCAGGCCGGGGAGTCCGTCTCCTGATGCTTCACTTCGCCGTTCCGCAGGTTGCGTTCGTCCAGCACGCTTTTGCCGCGAATCGAGTCAAACATCAGTGAGGTCTCGCGTTTGTGCAGCCCCTCTTCCGAGTGTTTCAGAATGCGCTGCGAGCAGAAACTACGGTGATCGAAGTACGACTCCAACCTGTCCTGCACGCGATAAAGTACCGCCACCGCTCCGGCCGCTTCGGCTGTTCCAACCACGTGCTGCTGGTCGCCGCGCTGTTCGATCTTCAGAGTCCCGGTCCCTGCCTTCCAGAGCCGCCATTCGGCGTCATAGTGCAAAGTTTCGTTATTGGAAAACCGATGACTTTCGCTCGGAGGCTGGATCGATGCCTTGGCGACATTGAAGATGGACGCCTGTTGCGCGAGCATGACCGGGGCCAATGTGATCGGCAGGACCGAAGCAAAGGCCAACAGCAGCATTCGTTTCAAGTTTTGCATCCGTTTAGCTCGCCATCCAGATCCGCTTCGTTACCAGCTTGGCCACCAGTGCGGCAATCACCGCCAGGGTTCCCAGCAGGGCATTGTATTCACGATGCTGCAAATAGAGTTCGCGGGAGAAACGCGACTGCCCCTCGCTACCCGCCTTCAACCTAGGCAGCAGCCTAGGCACCCGCGAGCAGTACTCCGCATAATTTGCAAAATGATTGTTCAGGAACTGCTCCTCGCCCCGGATCACCGGGACGTAAATCACGGCAAACATGACGACCAGTGCTGCCGCGATCTCCCACCGCAAGGCGGCCAGGGCGAAGCCCGCTGCAATTACGATTGATCCAAAGTACAAAGGGTTGCGTGTGTAGGCGTAAGGGCCCGTAGTCGCAAGTTCTTCATTCTTCTTCACATGGCCGCTGGAGAGGGCGCGTATATACACCCCGGCCAGGGCAATAGCCGAACCCAGTGCCAACGACCACCACTCCGGGCGTGCCCGCAACAGAAAAAATGCGGCAAACAGAAATCCCAGGGGCACACGAATTCTTTTAGCTATACGTCCCCAGTCCATAACCCGCCTTTATGCAGAGATGCCTCTGTATTCTACGGCATCGCGGCATGGCGAGTGTGAGCAGCCGATGCCTGGCTTCCGGAATTTACCCCTGAGAACAAAGAACGATAATACAACTGCCGCCTTAGATATCGAAAGGCACTCATACCACCATCATTTGCCAGGAAGTCAGTCGAGCAGCGCTTCAATCTCGGCCATCACCCGCTCAACGGTGATCTTCACCAGCCCGGCATCCTCTGTCCTTTTGTGACTGTAGTTGGTCGTGCTCGCCGCGTCGCGCAGCACCCGCGTGCCTGCCCAGTAGGGGCCGTTCCTCGCCGGATCGGTCGGCCCAAACAGCGCTACGGTCCTAACGCCCAGCAAGGCAGCCAAGTGCATCGGTCCTGTGTCTCCCCCAACAAACAGCTCCGAGCGCCGAGCCAGTCCCATCAGTTCGCTCAGAGAGGTGAACAGCGGCACGGCCTTTCCCGCACTGGCCCCGACGGCTTCGCGTGCCAGCGTCTCCTCACCCGGGCCGTAATTAATAATCGAGCGCAGCCCCCGCGAGGCCAGCCGTTTTGCCAGTTCTCCATAGCACTGCGGCGACCACTGCTTGGCTCCCCAGCCCGCACCGGGATTGAGAATCGCGAGCGGCGACCGGTCCAATCCCATCGCCTTCAGCGTCGAGAGAATCCGAGCCTCACTCGCCTTGTCCCGAGGCAACAGCGCCGCGCCCGGTTGCAGCGTCGAAGTCACCCGCGACAACCCGATCTCCTCCAGCCATGTCTGCACCACTTCCACATTCTGCTCAATCACGTGTTCGGCCCGGCCATCGACAAGAGTGTTGTAAAACACGCGGGCGACCCGTTCGCGCGGCTTGCGAAAACCGAAAATGGCCTTTGCTCCCGACAGCTCCGCAACCGTCGCCGACTTGATCGCCCCCTGCATATCGAGGGCACCGCCGTACTCCCGCGCTCGCAATTCGCCGATAGCCGACAGAAACTCGCGCCGGGTGCTAGGGGCAAGTACCTGTTTGCGCCACGCCCGCGTATCCACCAAATGAACTTCATCCACTAGCGGACGTCCGGCTCCGCGAGAACCCGCCAGTGGAATCTCCGGCGCGCACAACAACTCGCGCCAACGCCGTTCCACCACCCAGCCAATCCGCGCTTCCGGCAACGACCGGCGCAGCATCGCCACCGCCGGCAGAGCGTGCAGGATGTCGCCCATCGCGCCCAAGCGGACGATCAGCACGCTGGGATTCAGCTTTACGTTCTCGACAACGCGATTCTCACCCATGGAAGTTGCAAGTTTCAGGCATATTGCAGATTCCCCCTAACAAACGCCGCAAACGAAAACGGAGTCCGTAGAGACTCCATTTTCTGTGACAACCAAGCGGCTGGGGATCGTACCACCTGATGAATCCTACTTTCCTGTCTTTCCCAACAGTTCCGTGCTGGAGTGGTCCTTGGGATCGCCGACTATCTCGACCCGCCCGCCATACTCGACAACCTCATCGCGTTCCGGAACGCTCTCCGCCGTGTAATCGGTCCCCTTCACCTGAATGTCGGGCTTGATCTCGCGAATCAGTGCGCGCACGTCCGGTTCGCCGAAGATGACCACCGCATCCACGCTCTCCAGCGCAGCAATAATCTCGGCGCGCTCCAGTTCCGGCATCGCCGGGCGCTGCGGTCCCTTCAGCTTCCGCACGCTTTCGTCCGAATTGATGGCGACCAGCAGTTTTCCGCCCAGCGCCCGTGCCTCGCGCAGATAGCGAATATGTCCCACGTGTAGCAGGTCGAAGCAGCCATTAGCGAGGGTCACGGTCTCACCCGCGCCTCGCCAATCGGCAACCACCTTCGCCAGCTCTGCCCGGCTTATGATCCGTCCCACGAAAATCTCCCTACTCGTCCAGCACCGCAAGCAGTTCCGCGCGGCTCACCGTGGCCGTCCCGCGTTTCATCACCACAATGCCGCCCGCGTAATTCGCCAGCTTGGCTGCCAATGACGCGTCCGCCCCAGCCGCAAGAGCCGCCGTGAAGGTTGCAATCACCGTGTCGCCCGCGCCGGTCACGTCAACCACCTGGTTATTGCCGAAGATGGGAATTTCCACCGGAGTCCTCTTCTTCTCGAAGGCCACCATGCCATCTCCGCCCCGCGTAATGATCAGCGAATCGAGCTTCATCTGCTTTATCAGCGCCGCACCGGCCTCGAAGAGCTTTTCGCGATCATCGCCAATGCTGATCTGCAACGAACTTTCCACTTCGGATTCATTCGGAGTCGCCGCCGTCACGCCTTCGTAGTCCAACATGCGGTAGCGGCTGTCGAGCGTCACCGGAGTGTCGCCCAGAATGCCCTTGGCTCTCACAAAGTTGAACAGCCGTGGCGACACCGCGCCATACCCATAGTCGCTCAGCAG
>DASWCA010000572.1:0-14219 GCA_036390355.1 Acidobacteriaceae bacterium | reverse complement strand
AACCCTCTACGGACCTCGTCTGCTGGAATCCAATCCTCCCCTCATCATGTGGATGCTCCTTTTGCCCTCGGGCGCCGCCCGCATCCTGCACCTTCCGCAATCCCTCGCGTTCAAATCCTTCGTACTGGCGACCGGGGCAGTAATTGCGTTCACCAGCCTTTACCTTCTGCGCCGGTTTCCATCTCCGCCTGCAAAGATGCGCCTGTGGGCGCTCGCCTTTGCCTTCGTTTGCGTCTTCGGCGCGATTCCCGCCCGCGACTTTGGCCAGCGAGACCATCTGCTCGCCGTCCTCTTTCTTCCTTACGTCCTCGCCGCTGCCCTGGATGCGGAAACATCGCCGGCCCCCTCTCGCCTGCGGCTCTGGATGCGGATCGCGATCGGCATCGTTGCCGGCGTCGGCATCAGCCTCAAGCCACACCATCTGCTCGTGCCCGCCGCAATCGAAGCCGCTCTGCTGCTCAAACGCGGCCGCACACAAAATACCCTCCGCTCCATATTGCGTCCTGCGCCAGTCGCCCTGCTCGCCACCTGCGTCGCCTATCTTGCGGCAATTCGCCTTCTTACCCCCCTGTATCTCACCGCGATCCTTCCTATCCTGCGCGACACCTATTGGGCCATCGGCCACCTCACGCTGCCCCAGCTTATCGGCGAATCCATCGAACTCCACGTCCTGGCGGCGGTTAATCTCGCGCTCTTCTTCACCGTAGGCCGTCGGAGATCCCGGCCCCTCAATCTGCTCCTCCTGGTCGCCGGAGCGGCAAGCACTGTGGCCTACTATCTGCAAGGAACCGGCTGGTATTACCAGCAGATTCCCGCGTTGAGTTTCTTCTCTCTCGCGCTGTGCCTGCAACTCATCGATCTTGCCGAGGATCATCACTTGAGCCTGCCCATCTGGACGCCAAAGGCTGCGGCCGCGCTCTCCGTCATTGCCGTTATCCTGACGGCGCACTTCTCCGGATATACTCTCGCCCGCCCCTTCACCTTCCCTTCAGGGCTGTCGGACGTTCCCGACCCGAGCCTCTTCCGCGGCCTCCCGGCTGGCACACCGGTCGCTATCCTGACAACCGTGGTCGATGACAGCGTCCCGCCAATCTTCACGAACGGTCTCCTCTTTGCTCAGCGCGAGAATAACCTTTGGACGTTGCCCGCGATCCTTCGTAACGAGTCGCCCGCGGCCCCCGGCGACCCGGGCCGGCTTATCCCGCCGCAGAGGCTGGCCGAACTCGACCGCCTCCAACACGCCTGGATGGCCGAGGATCTCGCCTACTGGCATCCGCCGCTGATCCTCATCCAGCGTTGCCAGGCCCCGGACGTCCGCTGCCAGGTGCTCCAGGACCGGCATGACGACCTGCTGGCGTGGTTTATGCGCGATCCGAACTTCCGCAACATCTTTGCCCAATACCACTTACTGCGCTCATCCGGCGAGTTCGACGCCTACGTCCCGAACTGACTCATCCGGGCACCCGACCCGGCGAATCGCTGCTTCGTTCATCGGAAGTGAATCCGCTCCCCGTACAATCGACTTAGAAAATCCCAGGAGACCCACGACCGAGCATGGCCCGTATCTATCCGTTTCGCGCACTTCGTTATGACACCTCCCGCGTCCAGATGGAAGACGTGGTCACCCAGCCCTACGATAAGATCACCCCGGAGATGCAG
This sequence comes from Acidobacteriaceae bacterium, assembly GCA_036390355.1. GTDB lineage: Bacteria > Acidobacteriota > Terriglobia > Terriglobales > Acidobacteriaceae > Edaphobacter. The sequence continues at coordinate 12,560 of DASWCA010000572.1, read as the reverse complement.
CAGCGCTACTACGAGCGCAGCCCCTACAACCTGATTCGCATCATCCTGGGTAAGCAGGAGCCCGGCGACACCGAGCCACAAGAATTCCTGCCTCCCGGCGAGGAGGCCCACAACGTCTACACACGCGCCGCTGAGTACCTGAAAGCCTGGCGCGCTGAGCACATTCTGGCCGCGGAGGCCGAGCCCGCGCTCTACGGCTACTCCCAGACCTATACTGTTCCCCACACGTCGGAAGTCCGCGAGCGGCGCGGATTCATCGCCCTCGGCCACCTCTACGACTACGCGGACAAGGTCGTCTACCGCCATGAGCAGACCTTCCCCAAGCACAAGTCGGACCGGATGGCCCTTTTCAAGGCCACGCGCGCCTATTGCGAGCAGATTTACATGCTGTATTCGGACCCCGCGTTTACCGCTGAGAAGTTGATCTTCGGCTCCGGCCGCGACGGTCAGGACACCCGGCCAGCCGACCTTGCCATTACCGACGAATACGGCGTGGTCCATCGCGTATGGAAGCTCACCGATCCGGCCGTGATCAACCTGATTTTGACCGCGATGGCGGACAAGAAGTTGATCATCGCCGATGGGCATCACCGGTATGAGACCTCGGTGGCCTACGCCAAAGAGCGGTCGGCGCAGCTTCGGCTGCCGCTGGGCGAGCCCCTCGATCCGGACGAAAAGCTAAGCCCGAGCCGCATTCCTGCGCCGCCGTTCCCCGAAGCGGCCATGATGATGACGTTCGTGAACATGGATGCTCCGGGCATCACCATCCTGCCCACACACCGGGTAGTCTTCGGCTTGAAGGACTTCAACACGAAGGAGTTCCTCACCAAGGCCGAGGAGTTCTTCAGCGTGACCCCGCTGGTGACGGCCGATCTCGAGCCGCTGACGGTGTCGGAGGGGACGGCGTTCCTGGTCGTAACCCGCGACGGCAACCATCTGCTTCAGGCAAAGCCTGCTGCGGTGCAGGCAGCGCTAAAAGGCATTCCCGCGCGCCAGGCACAACTCGATGTCGTCCAACTGCACAGCATTCTGCTGGATCGAATCCTCGGACTGTCGGAAGAGAGGATCACACAACTTGGCAACGTCCGGTTCATCCGCGAAGCCGGCGAGGCGATCGAGCAGGTGCATTCAGGCGCGGCCGACGTTGCGTTCCTCATCAAGCCGATCACCCTCGATCAGTTGCGAGACATCTCCCTTTCCGGGGATGTCATGCCGCAGAAATCGACCGATTTCTATCCGAAGCTCTTAAGCGGATTGGCGATTTATGCGCTGGACTGAGGCATGTTCCCTCGATTGGCATAAGATTCATTCGAAGAATATCCGTTGATTCGTTTCCGCACGTACGCCGCCGTCCTGCTCGCCACATTGGCGGGCGTGGCGGCGGCTGCGTACTCAAGTCGAGCGCAGCCGCAAAACCAGCCATCTCCCGCTGCGCAACCGCAGTCCCCGGCTGCAACGGCGATGAATCGGAACCTAGTGGTGCTCGATCCAGCGCACGGCGGCCCCGATGCGGGAGCCAGCCTCGGCGATCACATCCCCGAGAAGTACACTACCCTCGCGCTGGCAACACGGCTTCGGACCGCTCTCACGGCTGCCGGGTTCACGGTGATCGCGACGCGCGAAGGCGATTCTGCCGATCCTCTGACCGCCGACCAGCGCGCCGAGATGGCGAACCGCACGCAGGCAGTCGCCTGCATCGTGCTGCATGCGACTACAACGGGTTCAGGGGTGCACGTCTTCACCTCGACCTTGCAGCCGATGCCCGAGGATGCCGCGACCGCCGATTCTCCGCGCGTCTTCGTTCCCACACCGTGGGAAACCGCACAGGCCAGGTTTGTAGGCCAAAGTCTGCGGCTCTCTGACGATGTAAAAAACGCACTCGCGACAGGCAATCTCCCTTCAATAGTCGGACGGGCGGCAGTCCGGCCGCTGGACAACGTGATGTGCCCGGCGGTGGCGATCGAAATCGCTCCGCTGCTCGTCGAGGGCGGGAATCCTACACCCGTAACCGATGCGGACTATCAGCAGCGTGTCGCGAACGCTGTGACCGCCGCACTGAAGACCTGGCGCACTCATGCCGATTCCAGGACGGTGCCGCAATGATCCCCCGGTACCAACGCGTTCTCTTCTGGATCCTTGCGATCGCAAGCATCCTTATGGCGCTGTTTCTCCTGCACGGATGCGAGCAGGCCCGCGAAAAGCTCACCCGCCATCGCGATGAGACACCACTCGCCGCGCCGGTCGCCACCGCGAGCGAAACAGTCCATCTGGCGCTGGCCGATGATGCCGATGGCTCCATTAAGATCGCGGATCGCGAACTCGCGCTGCCGTCGGAGACGACCGCCAGGGCGCGTGCCTTGCTTTCGCGGCTCATTGCCGAATATACCTACAAAAACTCCGCTCATCCAATCGAGAGCGGCCCGGCTATCGACGATGTGTTCCTGCTGGACCTGCCGCTGCACCCGCCAGTTGCAACCCGGAATTCTTCCGTGAAATCCCCCGAGGCCGGCAGCGCAACCGGTAATCCGGCCGTCGAGCCTCACACTCCCGGTGGTCAATTGGCCGTGGTGAACCTGCATGGCGCCTTCGCCGATCACCACCCGTCCGGCATCGAACCGGAGATGCTGACCATCCAGTCGATCCTTGGAACGCTCTACGCAAACTTTCCAAGGATTGAGCAAGTCCGCTTCCTGGTCGACGGCAAACCGCGCGACACCCTGAACGGGCACGCCGATCTGAACCGCATCTACGCGGTAGCCAATACCACAACCCGATAGCGGTTTCTTACAGGCCAGCGATCCGCGACTAGCTCGGATTGAACGGCTCGTCCGCTGAAGGCCCGTAGAGTCCCGGCACCGGAATATCGTTCAACCGCAGATAGACGCTGAGTTGTGCACGGTGATGAAGCAGGTGGTTGAAGAAGAGCCGCCGGTAGGCCTGCGAGCGCGGGCCGTCGGAGATGACATAATCCCCGAAGGCAAATATAAAGGGCTCGGCGAGATCGGCGTCGGAGGAGGCACAGAGCGCGGCACGGGTCTCGGCAACAGCGGAGTCGAAGGTGGCGAGAGCGATGTCGCGAGTGCGGAAGGTCATGTCGGGCCGCTTCTGCCCGGGATCGCCCATATTTAGGCCAGGAGTGGTCAGGATGGTCTTACCGAAGGCGGGTAGGTTAGCAACGTGCATGGCGAGGCGACCGAGCGGCATTGATTTGTCATGACATTTGTACTCGGGATTGTCTTCCGGAAGCCGTTCGAGGACGCGGCGTACACCTTGCATTTCGAGGTCAAAGTCCTGCAGGAGGAGTTCTGCGGTGGTCATGGGCGATCTCCGTTTCAGTAAAGTTATTTCGATTGCAGCAGTTGAATGCTCCGACTTAGCCGATGACGCGGGAGAATTTCATCATGACCCCCGTCACGGGAACTAGATTCCGGTGATATTGAAACCGCAATCGACGAAGGTAATCTCGCCGGTAATGCCGCTGGCCAGCGGTGAGCAGAGAAAGAGCGCGGTGTTTCCCACTTCGACCTGTTCGACATTTCTGTGCAACGGCGCGCGCAGTGTCACGGCATTCAGTATCTGATTGAAGTCGCCGATACCGCGCGCCGCAAGAGTTTTGATCGGTCCTGCCGATATTGCATTCACTCGAATGTTCTTCGACCCGAGCGAAGCAGCCAGATAGCGCACTGTCGCTTCAAGCGCCGCCTTGGCCACGCCCATCACGTTATAGTTCGGAAAGACCTTTTCCGCGCCATAGTAGGTCAACGTAAGCATGGCTCCGCCTTCCGTCATCAGCGGAGCTGCGCCGCGGGCCAGCGCAATCATCGAGTAGACACTGACATCGTGAGCGACGCGGAAGTCGTCACGAGTGGTCAGAAGGAAGTCGTTCTTGATCGCATCGGCAGGAGCAAAGGCAACCGAGTGAATCAGAATATCGATCTTTGGGAATTCGGCGGCAAGCTGGGTAAAGAGGGCGTCGATCTCATTGTCCCGGGAGACATCGCACTGGAACGCTCGCCCGGTGCCGGTCTGACCCAGTTCCTGGAGCAACTCCTCAGCCTCGCCTTTGAGCCGCTCCAACTGGTACGACAGCACCAGGGTCGCTCCCGCCTCGGCCAGCTTCTGTGCAACGCTGTAGGCAATGCTGCGCTTATTCGCAAGGCCGAATACGACGGCCACTTTCCCCTTCAAATCAATCATTCCGCTCCCTCAAATGCCCTGAGGGTTAGGATAGCAGCCGATTGGCACCCTCGCAGGCTGCGGAAAAAACTCGCGCGCCCGGATTTGCGGAGTAGCAGAGGGTTTTTAGCCCGCGGTAAGTGGCACATAAATCGACGGGCTTTTAGCCCCGGACTCTTTTCTATCGGTGCCGATGCGGACTTTTCCATCACCTCGCAGAGCCAAAACGGATGTCCTGCGGGTTCGACGAAGGGAGCCCCGCTACTGAAGCAGCGAGGATTTGACCGCGGGCAGCATTATGCTGCCAAGCGGGGACTTCTCCGGCGCGCCTTCGCCTACAATCCCATCGGCGTCGGCTGTCACAACCCGACGGCAGTTGCGACCGTCGCTCTTGGCCTGGTAGAGCGCCTTATCGGCCCGCGCGATCAGCGTCACAGCGTCATCCTCGGCCACCGCTTCGGTGAGCCCGATGCTGAGGGTCAGAGGCATATTCCCGCTGGCTTGACTTTGGTTGTTTACGGCCTGATTCAGTCGCTCAGCGACGCCCACCGCGACGCTGCATGCCGTCTGGGGAAGGACGAGCAGAAACTCATCGCCGCCGTAGCGGCCAAGGTAGTCGCGTCCGCGCAGATGAGTGGAGATGGTTTCGGCCACATCGCGGAGCGCAGCGTCGCCGGCCGCGTGTCCCTGGATGTCATTGATCGACTTGAAGTAATCTACGTCAATCAGGGCGATCGATAACTTGTGCTTGCCGCGCTGGATGTGTTTCAGTTCAGCAGCGAGTTTAATCTCAATGCCGCGGCGGTTGAACGCGCCGCAGAGAGAGTCTTTGTGCGACTCGTCCCTGCTCCGCGCAATCAATTCGCTGCTGGAAAGCACGAGAATGAACAATCCAGTAACGCACAGGGACACCACGCCAAGCAGCAGCACGGCAGTCCCCGCGGGATTCGACTCCAGTCCGTTCGACGGCGCTCCGTGCAGAAGAGTCACGATCCCGCAATTGACTGTTACAGCAGCGAAGAAAGACATCGACGCCGCAAACAAACGCACGATTGTGGGGCTCGTGAAAGTAGGAGATTTGCGGAATAGTTCGAGCGCGATGAGCCCGCGCACCAACCCGATGGTCAGGGAGATGGCGACAATCCGCGGGACGATGTTTTGCTGAACCTGACTGTAGTAGTAAAGAACCCCCAGCGAAACGCACGATGCAACACAAGGAATGAATGCCGTCCGCCGGCTCCCGAGGAAGCGAAGTATGCCGCGGTAAAGAAAAATGAAGGCCCCGAAGACGAAGCAGTTTGCGACCGTAACCGAAAGGAAGATTGGGATCGATCCGCGCGAAGCGATCAGAAATGTGCCTGGTACACCCAGAAGAAAACTAATGGCGATCGTATTGATTCCACGCAGATTGGGATATGTGCGCTTCATGCCGAAAAACACGACGGCAAACGCCACCGACAACATAAAGTCGCATGCAATAAGAGTGCGATTATCCAGCCACGAAAGAACGTACATGCGTGCCCAACCTTTGTGGCAATACTAGCCACGTCCCACGTTGCAAAGAAGGGCACTTAAGTTGTAGCGGGCATGACTAATGGTTGGGTTGCGCCTGCCGAAGGCCGGAAACTGTCAGGCGAAACAAATCCGAAACGCTTCTAGCCGAGCGTCAGCCAATCGTATTGCTCCTCGGACAGAGGGACGACCGAGAGCCGAAACTGACGAAACAGCAGCGAACCCTGAAACACCGCAGCCTCGCGCATCTCGGCCAGTGGCCTTTCGCGCTTCAGCCGTTTGACCGGCTGGATGCGGACCTGAGGGTTCCTCGGGTCGCTCGCGTCCACCGATACCACCTTCGCGGTTCCTACGGCCGCTTTGCCCACATTCGAGTGGTATATGACGAGCTTCTCGCCCTTTTTCATATTGCGCAGGGTCAACAGCGCCTGGTTATTCGAAATGCCGTCCCAGGTCGTCTCGCCATCCTTCAGAAGGTTGTCGAAGGAGTATTTGTCAGGCTCGGTCTTTAGCAGATAAGGCATCGGCTCTCCATAGATTACAGATGGAAGTTACCGCGAACAACTCATCCGAAGCAACTGCCTTGACCTATCCGCCAAGGTCGACAAGTTGAACCTCGCCAACTGTCCGCCCCAGAAACCGCGAGCCCAGCCGCTCGAACTTTTCCACAGAGTCAGTAACGAAACACTGGAAAGTCGTCTCTTCGGAAGATTCCGAACCCACACTTTGTATCGTGCGCTCAATCGCGATCGCCGTCGCCTTCGCAGAGTCGATAACCTCGGCCTGAGATCCAAGCTCGCGCAAACTGCCCTCAATCAACGAGGCGATGAGCGGGTAGTGGGTGCAACCGAGCAGCACAGCCTCCGGAGAGCAACTCGAAAGCGCCTCCTCCAGATAGATACGAACCACTTCCCCGGTAACGGAATGGTCGATCCAACCCTCCTCGACCAGCGGAACCAGCAGCGGACAGGCCTTCTCAGTCGCATGGAGGCCTCGAGCGGCGCAGTGGAGTTGATACGCGTGCGATTGCACCGTCGCCGACGTCGCCAGAACCAGCACGTCAGCATCGGGATGCCGTTGCTGGGCGGCGCAAACAACCGGCTCGATCACTCCTGTTACGGGAATAGCGACCGACTCGGAGATCTCCCGCATCGCCAGGGCGGATGCCGTATTGCACGCGATCACCAGGTGGTTCGCACCATGGGCTTCCAGAAAGCGCGCGCTCTCCACGGCGTATCGCGCGATCGTTGCCTGCGACTTCGAACCGTACGGCAGCCGCGCAGTATCGCCAAGGTAGATGTAACGTGCGCCTGGCGCCAATGGCAACAACTCGCGCAGCACCGTCAGCCCGCCAAACCCTGAATCGAAGACCCCTATCGTTACACCCACGAGAAGGCCTCCTGCGCGTCGATCAATCCGTTAAGAAAACTCTTCATCCTTCCAGCAGAATAGCAGCGGAGCCTCTCAAAACCCCGGCCTCGTTCGCAATCAAGGCCGCCGGTACACGGTGCCGTTCTTCATCACGAATGCAACCTTCGCAAGCGCGGAGATACCCTCAAGAGGATTCCCCTCAACAGCGATAACGTCGGCGTAGAAGCCGGGTTTTAGCTGGCCAATCTGTCCGGCCCAGCCAAGCAGACGCGCGCCATTGATCAAGCCGGCGCGAAGCGCATCCGCCGGCGACATGCCGTACTGAACCATCAGTTCAAGCTCGCGCGCCTGCGTGCCATGCGGAAATGGCCCGACATCCGAGCCCACCACAAAAGGCACTCCCGCGGCAAGCTGACGCTTGAACTGCGCCGCGTGGAACGCCTGCAGCGACTTATCCTTCTCAGCCGCGCGCGGGTTCGCCGCATGGTCGCCGAAGTATTCCATGATGGCAAACGTGGGAACTGCGTAAATCTGCTTCGCCTTCATCTCGGCCATGGTGCGATCCGAGAGAAAGTAAGCGTGGTCGATCGACGCGACACCCGCAGCAACCGCGAAGCCTGCAGCCGGCTCCCCAGTGCAGTGGACCGCAACGCCCATCGGTCCGGGCAGGCGGGCTGCCTCCAGAACGGCAGCGTGAAGTTCCGCCTCGGTGTATTGATACGGCGTACTAAAAGTTCCGTCTCTCAGCGAATCCGGGCCGGTCTCGTAAATTTTGGCGAAGTCCGACCCTTCCTTGTGCTGCTCGCGCATGACGCGGATCAGGTCTTCAGCCGAGTTGGCGTAGTCCGCATTCGAGGTCACATGAGCGGCGGGGTTGTAGTCGATGGCGTCCTCATGCCCTCCCATGATGTCGATCGCGTTGCCGCTGAGCCGCAGGCGCGGTCCGGCAATTAGTCCGGCGTCGATCGCGTTGCGAATGGCACTGTCGGCGGAGCCTGCGCCTTCCGTGCCCATGTCGCGCTCGGCAGTAAAGCCGGCCATCAGGTCAGCCTTCGCCGCGATCTCGGCGAGAATGACGCGCTGTGCAACGCTCTCCTGAATCGTCTGCAGGTCTTCAGCACCAGGATGAAGAAACAAATGAACGTGCGCGTCGATCAACCCAGGCATCAACGTCCGGTCGACGAGATCGACGATCTCCGCGTTAGCCGGGCGATCGATGCGGGAGCCGACGGCGATTATGCGCTCACCTTCGATAAGCACTTCGCCTGGAGACACCATCGTGCCTGCCACAACATCCAGCATTCGGGCAGCGTGCAGGACAATGGGGCGCGGCGGCGGCGATTGCGCGCTGACCACGATGGATGCGATGGCTATTGCCAGTCCAACGAGCAGATTTTTCATGGTGCAAGCAGGATAACAACGGTTATCCGATTCCCGCCAACGCACAGGCTGCCAAGGGCCGAAGGCCCGTCCTATACCAGACTCACCACACTAGCCGGCTTTCTCTGTCAATTCGGCCCAGCGGGCGTAAAGCTCGTCGGCCGTGGCCTGCGCCTGCTCCATCTCGTGCAGCGCCGCGGTCAACGCGTCGGCGTTGGTCGCAACGCTGGGCTCGTCGAGCAGGTCGCGGGCGGCGTTCAGACGCTCTTCCGCGGCTTCGACGCGGTCTTCGATCGACGCATATTCGCGGGCCTCCAGGTAAGAAAGCTTCTTCTTGCCCCCACTCCTCTCCTGGATCTGCCGCACCTCGGGCTCGCTCGAACCTTGAACCTCGAACCTCGACCCGTCCTCCTGCCATTGTTCCCATTGCGAGTAGTCGGCGAAGGTCTCAGCGTTGCCCTGCCCATCGAGGCCGAGAACGATGGTGGAGACGCGGTCCAGCATGTAGCGGTCATGCGTCACCAGCACCAGCGCGCCAGTGTACTCAAGCAGGCTCTCTTCCAGTATCTCGAGCGTCGCGATGTCGAGATCGTTGGTCGGCTCGTCGAGCAGCAGCACGTCGGCGGGCTCCAGCATCAACTTTGCAATTAGCACGCGAGCCCGCTCGCCACCGCTGAGCCGTTCGATCGGCTGATTGAGTTGCTCGCTCGTGAACAGGAACTTCGTCGCGTAGCTGGCGACGTGGACGACGCGGCCCTGATAGACGACCGAGTCGGAATCGGGTGCGAGCGCGCGACGCAACGTAACGCCTTCGTCCAATTCGCGCATCTGCGAGAAGTAGACAATCTTCAGTGACGCCGCTTTCTTGATCGTGCCGGCGGTCGGCTCAAGTTCGCCGGTCAGCAGCCGCAGCAGCGTGGTCTTGCCGGAGCCGTTCGGCCCCACCAGGCCGACGCGCATTCCGTTGGTGATGAGGAAGCTCAGGCTCTCCACGATCTTCTTCTCACCGAAACTCAGCGATACATCTTCGAACTCGACCAGGCGTTTGGTCTGGCGGTCGGTCGCCGCGAAGTCGATTCCGGCAGTCGAGGTCTGGACCCGCTGGTTGACGTCGCGTAGCTGTCCGATCAGGTCCTGCGCATTGTCGATCCGGGCCTTCGCCTTGGTCGAGCGCGCTTTAGGACCCCGGCGCAGCCACTCGACCTCGATCTTTACGCGATTCTTCAGTGCATCCTGGAGCTTCGACTGCGCTTCAAGATAAGCCTGCTTGCCCTCGATGAACTTCGAGTAGGTTCCCTTCACGCGCAGCAGGCCTTCGGCGTACACGCGATTCAGTTCGACAATTTCGGTGGCGACATTCTCCAGAAAGTAGCGGTCGTGGCTCACCATCACGCAAGCAAAGGCGCCTTCGTTCAGCAACTCTTCCAGCCACGCGATTCCGGCGAGGTCGAGGTGGTTCGTCGGCTCATCCAGCAGCAGCACGTCCGGATGCGTGACGATCGCCTCCGCAATTGCCAGCCGCTTCCGCCAGCCTCCGGACAGCGTCGCAGCGTCCGCCGCGAGGTCCGGAAAGCCGGTCCGCCCCGCTGTCTCGTGCAGGCGCCCCGCGTGGTCCGCCTCGGCGAGCCCTGCGCGCGTCAGTGCTGCGTCCAGCACGTCGCGCACCGTCATTCCTGGCGCAAAGTTCGACTCCTGCAAGACATAGGCGATGCGGGCGCGCTTGCGTGTGGCAACTTCGCCCGAGTCGGGCTCCTGCTCCCGGGCGAGGACGGCGAGGAGCGTCGACTTTCCGGCACCGTTGGGGCCGATCAGTCCAATACGGTCGCCGTCGGAGACGGGAAAGCTGATGTCCTGAAACAGCGGTACGGCGCCAAAGCGCTTCGACAGACCCTGTGCGTTGAGAATTGGCGGCATACTCTCAGTCTACCGTGGAAGCCGTCTGGCCCAACTGCCTCACCGCTACTGAACCCGGCTGCTACTTTGGACGCACTGCGACTAGGTCGATTTCTATCAAACCGCCACGAGCACCAGCGGGCAGAACCACCTGCACCGTGGTGCGTGCGGGCTTGTTCGGTTGGTCCTTGGTGCCGAAGAATTGGGTATATCCGGCCATCATTCCGGCAAAGTCCATCTTGCCGTCTTTCGCAGGATCGCCCCCAAGATACACATGCATCATCACCACATCGCCCAGCGTCAGTCTTTGCGTTTGGAGGAACGTTTGGACGTCCTTGAGCAGACCCACGGTTTGTGACGTGGTATCGGTGTGTGCCTTTATGTCCGGGTCGAGCCATCCACTCACATACAGCGTGTCTCCGGCCCATACCGCCGCCGAAATTGGAAGGTCAGCATTCGAGGGGTTTTGACTAGCCGGCAGCGGAATTTGTTTTGTTTTTTGCGCTGAAACTATCAGGGAACCTATCAGCGCGACTGCCAAAAGGGGAAGATGCCTGATCGTCATGCGGTTAAGCTAGCCCTGGAACGGCAACCTCACAAGTTGATTTTTCTCAATGCATTGGTGAGTAGGATTTATGCTTTCCTGCCGCGGCCTGCAGATATGTTGATGACGCCATTTGCGCGCACTTCTGGAGGATCTTCCCTCTGCGTCAGACAGTAGGGCTATTCGTCTTCGGTCGAAGTCGCCTTCCGCATCGCGTACATCTTCCAGGTTCCACTGGAACAAGTCTTCCAATAACTCACCAAAGCCGCGCCAGGCGTTGATCCTGCTCCGCCGCCGTAGCTCGTGTAACCTCAACGCAGGATGCCACTGCATAATCTCGATCTCGACACCCTGCGGACTCTCGTCACGGCGCATGATGTTGGTGGTTTCGCGCAGGCGGCAGACCGTCTTGGACGCACACCATCTGCCATCAGCCTGCAGATGAAGCGTCTTCAAGAGGAACTGGGAACACCGCTCTTTCGCAAGCACGGCCGGGCACTCAAGCTGACAGAGGCCGGACACACAGCGCTTGGATACGCTCGCCGTATGCTTGCGCTGAATGATGACCTCTTGCAAACCATGCACGGAGTGACATTGGCCGGCACCGTTCGCATCGGTGCTCCGCAGGATTTCGCGTCTGTGCTGCCTGACGCCTTGCGGCAGTTCACGACGCTCTATCCGCGAACGCAGGTAGAACTGCGTATCGAGGGCAACGGCGCGCTTATCGAAGCCCTGGACAAAGGCCAGCTTGACCTCACACTGACAATCGGCTTCGCAGACCGGAAGGACGCGCTGATCCTGGGCGAACTCCCCGTGCTCTGGATCGCCAGCCGGACCTTCCGCATGCAGGATGCTTCACTCCCGCTTGCTGTATTAGGCCCTCAATGCGCCTTCCGCAAGGCTGCGGTGCAACAGCTCGAAGCCGCCGGCATCCCGTACCGTATCGCGGCCACCAGCCCAAGCCTGGACGGCCTATGGGCAGCACTTCAGGGGGGACTCGGCATCACCGCACGTACCGCGATGCAATTACCAGCGCATCTCATGGCGAATAAATCGCTGCATCGGCTCCCCGTTCTCCCCAGTTTTCCCGTTGCACTGCACCGTGGCCAAAACCTCACCGCTACACCTGCGGTCGACGCTCTGCATTCTTTGCTTGGCATGGCGACTCAAGGCGTCCTTGCCGAACTCGCCTATCCGCAACGCCCGCGCATCCTGCAAAAAGCATAAGAGCCGCTCATGTCATCGGTAAAAATAATCAAATTGTGCAGCGTTCCCGTAGTTGGTACGGTGTACCCATGATCGCTCGCATCGTTTCCCTCATTGCTACCGTGGCATTCGCCATTTCCTCCGCGCATGCCCAGGCGCCAGCCGCAAACCCGTTTGTCGGCACATGGAAGCTCATCGCCGCGGACAAGATATTGCCAGACGGAACGCGCGTCGTCGACTATGGCGCTGAGCCTCACGGCATGGCCATCTTTACTGCCGACGGGCATTACATGCTCGAGATCTTCCGGGACGTGCGCACAAAATTCGTCAGCAAAGACCGGGAGAAGGGCACCTTCGAGGAATATAAAGAGGCGCAACTGAGCTCGAGTTGCAGCTTTGGCACCTATTCCGTCGACACCGCCGCCGGCAAGGTAACGATCCATGTCGATCGCAGCACCTATCCGAACAACGACGACAC
>DASWCA010000571.1:0-4898 GCA_036390355.1 Acidobacteriaceae bacterium | reverse complement strand
CTTCTGTTTTGCGAACAACATCAATACCGTCGACGGCGGCACGCATCTCTCCGGCTTCAAGACTGCCCTGACGCGCACGATCAACTTCATCGGCCAGCAGATGGGGCTCTTCAAGGATGTGAAGGAGAACCTCTCGGCGACGACGTTCGCGAGGGCCTTGTGGTCGTCATCTCGGTCAAGCTCTCGCAGCCGCAGTTCGAAGGCCAGACCAAGGGCAAGCTCAACTCAGACATCGCCGGCACAGTACAGGCGTTCGTGAATGAGCGGCTGGGCGCGTTTCTGGAACAGAATCCCTCGGTCGGAAAGAAGATCATCAACAAAGCGATCGACGCGGCGCGCGCACGCGAGGCGGCCCGCAAAGCTCGCGACCTGACGCGGCGCAAGGGCGCGCTCGATGGCGGCGGCCTGCCCGGCAAGCTCTCCGACTGCTCCGAACGCCAGCCCGATCGCTGCGAACTCTACCTGGTCGAAGGCGAATCGGCCGGCGGCACCGCCAAGCAGGGCCGCGACCGGCGCTTCCAGGCCATCCTGCCGCTGAAGGGCAAGATCCTCAACGTCGAGAAGGCTCGCTACGACAAGATGCTCGGACACGAAGAAATTCGCGCCATGATTACCGCGCTGGGATGCGGCATCGGTAAGGACGACTTCGACGCTACCAAGCTGCGCTACGGCAAGCTGATCCTGATGACCGATGCCGATGTCGACGGATCGCACATCCGCACGCTGTTGCTGACGTTCTTCTTCCGCCACATGCAGGAACTGATCAAGCGCGGCCACGTCTACATCGCGCAGCCACCACTCTTCAAGATCAAGAAGGGCAAGTTTGAGCAGTACATCAAGGACGAGCGCGAGTATGTGCAGGTGATGGTGAAGCGCGCGTCCGACGGCATGGTGCTCCGGCACGGCGAGGGTGGCGCAAAGATCGAAGGCGAAGCCCTCACCAAGTTCATGTCGCAGCTCAACGACTATCTCAGCTTCTTCGACAAGGTCGAGAAGCGGCTGCGCAACACGCCGGTCACCGAGGCGTTCGCACAGATCTTCGCCCAGGAGGGCAAGGATTCGGCACGCCGCGTCGACTTCGAATCGCCGGCAAAGCTGAAGGAGATGCGCAACCGCCTGAAAGAGCTGGTAAAGACCTACCAGTTCCGCGATGTCAGCGATGTTGTCTTCGACGAAGAGCACAAGACCTACTCAGTGAGCTTCACGGACTCGCAGGGCGCGGTGCGCAATATCAACTGGGCGCTCGCGTCCACGGTGGAGAGCCGCCAAATGCTGGCCAAGCATGCGCAATTGAAGGACCAGCTCCAGCCGCCCTTCTACATCGAGTACGCTCCGAAAACCACCAAGGCTGAGATCGAAGAAGAGGCTGAAGAGATTGAGTCGACCGAGGGAGTCGCCGAGATTGCGGCGGCTCCTGGGACGGCCGCTGAGATCAAGCCGTCAAAGCGCGGCAAGATTTCGCACGACCCTGTCGAGAAGAAGACGGCCCGCGAAGTCTTCGAGTATGTCATCGAGCAGGGCAAGAAGGAATACCAGGTCCAGCGCTACAAGGGCCTGGGTGAGATGACAGCGCCGCAACTCTGGGACACGACCATGGATCCTGAACGCCGGACGCTGCTCCAGGTCCGCCTCGAAGACCTTGCCGCATGCGAAGAGATCTTCACCACGCTGATGGGCGAGGACGTCGAAAGCCGGCGCAAGTTCATCGAGGAGAATGCGCTGGACGTAAAGAACCTGGACATCTAGTGCGGTGTTGTTGTAGCCGATCGCTCAATTGGTATAGATGCGCACATAGTCCACCAGCATTTGCGCTGGGAATGTTGTTGTGGAGTTCGGAGATCCTGGCCAGGAACCGCCCACCGCAAGGTTCAGGATGATAAAGGCTCCGCTGCCGGAGTCGAACGGCCAGACAGCGCCGCTTTGCCCTGTCAGGCTGGACGGCGTGTAGGTTGCGTAGACGTTGGATGGCGAGTCGAGATAGAACTGGATTGAACCTTTGGCCCAGATCATTCCGTAGGTGTGCCAGGAGGCTGCCGAGAAACCTGGCACGGTGACACCGCTGTACTGCTGAGTGAGGTTGGCGTTGGTCCCGTGCAGCGAGCCGGCTATCCAGTCTGGAGAGGGTGCGTTGATGTGCTCCATCACATCCTGCTCGCCGCATGCGGGCCAGTTGACCGTCGCAATGTTGTTGCCAAGCAGCCAGAATGCGGGCCAGAGCCCCTGCCCTTCAGGAATCTGAATGCGGGCTTCCACCCGGCCGTAGTTGAGGCTGAAGAGCTTCTGAGTCTTCATCCGGGCCGAGGTGTAGACCCCGCTTGAAGGCGAGATCGCATTGATGTGCAAATAGCTATCCGTTCCTACGTAAGCATTTGGATTGCTGGAACTACAGGGCGATGTGTTCGAGCTCCATGCGCAGTAGTCCTCAAGCTCGGAGTTGCCCCATCCCCCTGCGCCCGTGTCATAGGTCCACACCGAAGCATTGGGAGCGGCATTGCTTGAGGTGTTATTGGTGAACTCGTCGCTCCAGACGAGCGTGCCCGACGGTAGATTCGGTGCAAAGTTTTGACTGGCAACGCTGCTGGTTGTATCCCCGGAGGCCTTTGCGATGGCGTTCAGAGTCACGTTGGAGTCGATCAGCAGTGGGGCGAGATACTGGGCCGAACTCGTCGTTGGCGTACTGCCATCGACTGTGTAGTAGACGGTTGCCCCTGAGGTGCTGTCAGTGAGCGTGACAATCTGAGCGCCATTCAGCGCCGCTGCCGTGCTGATCGTAGGAACAGCTGTCTGGATCGTTGCCTGTGTCCCTCCGCCGGAGGAGGAGGATGAGTTGTTGGAACCGCCGCAACCCGTATACACGGCGGCGCACAGAACGATCGCACAAGTGAAGAGAATATTGCCCCTACGATTCACACTCTTGACCCCTCGAATTACCGCAGCGCCGAGCCTTTGTCCTCAAATCCGCAGGATTGCACTCTCTACGCCCACAACATCCTACATTTATGCTCATGAGGAGTTCGATAATCGTCCGCCAGGGCCGGCCATTTCTTCCAATCTTCCACTTCCAACATCGATTGGCTATCAATACTAGCTTTTGCCAAGCTCCGATTCTTTCGGGCAGTTGGCGTGATCCTGTACAGGAAAGACACAAAAATGGCTCTCCACACATGGAGAGCCATTCAGTATTGGCAAATCGGGTACAGCAACCGATCGGGTCGCCCAGACCCTACATCAACTCTTCAACAAACCTCTTCGCCACGTCCGCTGGGACGCGGATGTCGCGGTTGACCAGAGCGCCGTCGTCGAGCACCGGTTCTGTTTCCTCGAGTGAGGGCAGGTCGGTGCGCTCGAAGAACTTGCCGATGGGAATCTCGTCACCCCATACCGTCGCCTTCTCCATCGCGGCGATCCAACTGGTCGAGTCGTACTCGGCATTCTCTTCCAGCTTCTTCACGCGAGGACGGAACCACTGGAACGTGTTGTCGTGGTTGTAGGTCACGCATGGGCTGAAGACATCGAGGAACGAAAATCCCTTGTGCTGGATGGCTTGCTTGATCAGCTCGGTCAGGTGCTTCTGCTCAGCGCTGAAGCCGCGGCCGACAAACGTAGCGCCTGCGGAAAGCGCCAGCGTAATCGGATTTACTGGCGTATCCATGTTGCCGTAGGGATTGCTCTTGGTCTTCATGCCAATACGGCTGGTGGGCGATGTCTGTCCAGTAGTGAGGCCGTAGACCTGGTTATCCAGCACCATGTACGTCAGGTTGATATTGCGGCGCATGGCATGGACAAAGTGGCCCGCGCCGATGCCGAAGCCGTCGCCGTCGCCGCCTGTCACCAGCACGGTGAGGTCGTGGTTCGCCATCTTCAGGCCACTGGCCACAGGCAGCGAACGCCCATGCAGCGTGTGCATGCCGTAGGTGTTGATGAAGCCGGGAAAGTTGGACGAGCAGCCGATGCCGCTGACCGTAGCCACCTGGTGATTCGGAATCTGCAGCTCAACCAGCGCCTTCTGCACCGCCGCAAGCACACCGAAGTCGCCGCATCCGGGGCACCAGTCGGGATCGACCTTGCCCTTGAGATCAGCCATCACCATCGGCCTGGGAGCTGTAATGTTAATCGTCGCCATCGTCGATTCTCCTTAAACCATCACTTCGTGGGTTGGCACAGAAAGGGTGGTTGTGCCGGCCAGCTGCTCACGTACCGCTTCCACAATGTGGTGCGGCATGAAAGGCTCTCCGTCGTATTTGCGAATGTGACCGTCGGCCACGAAGCTGGTCTCGCTGCGCAGGTAGCGGGCAAACTGGCCGGTGAAATTGTTCTCCACCATAATGGTGTGCTTCGCGCCGTTCAGAATTTTGAGGATCGCGTCGCCATGCAGCGGAACGATCCAGCGAATCTGCAACTGGTTGGACGTGATGCCCTGCTCGGCGAGCATGGCGCGGGCTTCGCGAATCGTGCCGTCGGTCGAGCCCCATCCAATCAGCGTCACGTCGGCATCCACCGGCCCGTCAAGCACCGGCGGCGCTACCGACGCTTCAATGCCGGCAACCTTGCGCTGGCGTTTTTCAAACATGGCGCGGCGCTTAGCGTGGTTGGTGTACTCGTCGCTGATGAGCACGCCATTCTCGTCGTGCTCGTCGCTCGAGGCCACATGCATGTATCCGGGAATGCCGGGGATCGCGCGCGGCGAGACGCCACTCTCGGTGATCTTGTAGCGCAGATACTCCTCGTCGTGGACATCGCCATTCGACGTGATCAGCTCGCCACGATCGACGGGCGGGTTGAAGTCCAGCAGCTTGGGGTCGACACTGAGCCGTCCTTCCGACAGCAGCAGATCGCACAGCACGATGCCGGGACACTGGAAACGGTCGGTGAGGTTGAACATCTCAGGCATCAACGTG
>DASWCA010000570.1:0-6674 GCA_036390355.1 Acidobacteriaceae bacterium | reverse complement strand
GGGAACCGCCTGCACGGCTTTGGCGGTACATTTACATCTGAGGTTGCACCGCATTTGAGGATGCATACACGCATGTCTTTTCGAACCCGACTCCGGATCGTCCCTGTTTTCCGTAACTTCGCTGCGGCGCTGGTAGCCATTTGCACGCTCTCGGTTCCGGCCTGGCGGACGGGCCTCGCCGCACCTGTCCGGCCGCAACTGAACATCACCGGCTATGTGATTGGGGCGGATATCGACCCCTCGACCAACAGGCTTACGGCGACCGCGGACGTGACGTTCAGCGCGCTCGAGGACCTCACATCGGCGACCTTCGAGCTGAACAACGGCTTGAACATCACCAAGCTTACAGACAAGACGGGAGCGCCTCTCAACTCGGAGCGCCTGACCAGCAACTCGACGGTGCGGGTAACGCTGCCTGCGCCGATCGCGAAGGGGACGTCGACTACGTTTCACTTTGAGTACTCGGGTGCGTTGAACGGAGCGGACACGAGTCCGGTGGAGGGCATCAAGCTGGCGGCGGTCGCAGATCCGATCAGCATGCTGCTGTATGCGGGGCGCTGGTTTCCCATGACGGGGCTGTTTACGGACCGGTTCACGGCGGAGATGCACATCCGCGTTCCGGCCGACTACACGGCGGTGGGCAGCGGCACGACGGCCAAGAAGACTCTGCCGGACGGGCGGAATGAGTTTAGCTTCGTGTGGTCGAAGGCGGGGTTCCCGGGCACGATTGTGGCGGGCAAGTTTCTGCCGGCTGTTGGCGGTTCGGGTTACAGCAACATCCACGTCTATGTGACGGAGAAACGCAAGACTGGCGCTGCCGAGTTCGCGTCGCTGGCGGGGCGCGAATTTGAGTACATGACCAGCGTCTTCGGGCAGCCGGAGTCGGGCCGGATAAATATTGTCGAACTGCCGGACGATGCGGTTTCGGCTGCATGGGCGCCGGAGATGGCGTGCATCGCGGGGACTCGTATCGTCGATCACAACTCGCAGCGCCTGCTGGCGAATACGCTGGCGCATCAGTGGTGGGGTTCGGAAGTATCGCCCGCAACGCTGAACGATGCGTGGATTACGAACGGCATGTCGCGTTACGGCGAGTTGATGTATCTGGAAGATTCGGCGGGCAGGAATCCATTCCAGGCTGCGATCAGCGACGTCTCAGCGGGCGCGCTGGCCTATGACACGGAACCGCTGACCACTCTGGGCCGGCTCGATCCATTCTCGCCGCAGTTCCAGTCGATGACGCTTGAGAAGGGTGCAATGGTCTTCCACATGCTGCGGTGGGAGATGGGCAATCAGGTGTTCCAGAATTTCCTCCGCGGGCTGCTTTCGCAATATACCGACAAGGGCATTCGCAGCGTCGATATTGAGCAGGTGGCGACGGCTCAGAGTCGTCTCGACCTGGCTGCGTTTTTCGCACAGTGGCTCGACGGGACGGGCGCGCCGGCGTTCAACAATAAGTACTCGGTGTACCGCCTGGGCAACAACAAGGGGTTCAGCACGGTGGGAACGATCAGCGAGGATCTCGACCTCTTCCGCATGCCGGTGGAACTGCGCATCGAGACGGATGGCAAGACGGAAGACCGCCGCATCGACGTTGCCGGCACCGACTCGCAGTTCAAGATCGAGACGTTCGGGCGGCCGCGCCGCATCTCGATCGATCCCGAGAACTGGCTGCTAAAGAGTACTCCCGATCTGGCGGTCCGCGTTGCCGTTCTTCGTGGCCAGCAGCTTGTCGCTCAGGGCGATCTGACCGGAGCGCTGGGGGAGTATCAGAAGGCGCTGGATGCGAATAAGACAAGTTCGCTGGCGGCGTATCGTATCGGCGAAGTGTTCTTCATGCAACGCAACATGCAGTCGGCGGCGAACAGCTTCCGCGACGCGTTGCGTGGCGACAACGATCCGCGCTGGACCGAGGTATGGAGCCACATCCACCTCGGCTATATCTTCGACGTGACGGGACAGCGTGAGCGCGCGGTGAATGAGTATCGGCTGGCGGTTCAGACCAACGATAATACCCAGGGCGCGATCAATGAAGCGCGCGCGCGCATGCAGACTCCGTATAAACGCGATCGCGCAGATAATTAGCCGAGAGCGAATCACAGTGGATGCAGAGGAACAGAGAGCATAGAGGGTGCCTCTTTTAGCTGCACATGTTCTGTGGTTGCCTTGCCGTGGAATGGCAGTATTCGGCTACACTGGTTCTCCCCAAGGGAGACGCTCATGCCTGGTCACAGAGTCTGTTTGCACCTGCTGGCAGTGATTGGTGTGGCCGGAGCGGGCTGGGCTCAGAGTGCGCCACCCGCAACGCCGCCTGCAGTTGCTGCCTCGAGTCATTCGAAGCCCGCAAAGACTGCGCCTGGGCCGATGGCGACGCTCAAGGCCAACGCGCAACTGGTGGTTGTCGATGTGGTTGTGACGGACAAGAGAGGGAAGCCGGTTCACGGAATGCAAGCCGCCGACTTCAGCTTGAAGGAAGACAATGCTCCGCAAGTCATCAAGAATTTTGAAGAGCACTCCGCCCTGACGTTGGCCGATGCCACGAAGTTTCCGGCGATGCAGAAACAGCCGCCCGGCATCTTCACCGACTTCATGCCGGCGGCGGCGAACGGAGCCGTCAATCTCGTCCTGCTTGATTCCTTGAACACGCCGATGGGCGCCCAGGCCTACGTACGCCAGCAGCTTGTTGCATATTTGAAGTCCACACCGCCGGGCAGCCGCACGGCCATCTTCGGCCTTACGACTCGTCTGTTGGTGTTACAGGGTTTCACCAGCGACCCGGAGGTGTTGAAGAGTCTCCTGAGCAAGGGATTCGGTAAAGGCTCGTCTCTGCTCAACAAGCAACCAGGCGGAGGCGGAGTTGGGAACACCGTGGCGGACGAATTTGAAGACGCGGAGACGAACGCTGATGTTGTTTCCAACCTCCGCCAGTTCGACGCACAGCAGCAGGCGTTCAGTCTCCAACTGCGCGCCGAGTACACGCTGGACGCGATGCGGCAGATTGCCAGATACCTCGCGATCATTCCGGGACGCAAGAACCTTATCTGGTTCTCTGGGTCGTTCCCGATCAATCTCCTCACCGACACGACGAGTGCCAGTATGTACGACGCATCGACCAGTTCGGGATTCGAGTTCCGCGAGACACTC
The DNA here is from genome assembly GCA_036390355.1 of Acidobacteriaceae bacterium. Classification (GTDB taxonomy): domain Bacteria; phylum Acidobacteriota; class Terriglobia; order Terriglobales; family Acidobacteriaceae; genus Edaphobacter. The sequence continues at coordinate 3,530 of DASWCA010000570.1, read as the reverse complement.
GATCTGCTGGCGCGCAGCCGGGTTGCGGTCTACCCCATCGACGCGCTCAGCACTTCACCGGTATTCGAGGCCGCGAACGGGCGTAACTACGGCAGCTGGACGGGCATGGCGCGGCTGACGCAGGAGGAAGACAAGTACCTGTCCGATACCGCGGGCGAGCATGCCGCCATGCAGGCGATGGCTTTGGCCACGGGCGGAAACGCGTTCGTCAATAGCAGTGGTTTGACCGCGTCAGTCTCGAAAGCGATCGATGAAGGCTCCAACTTCTATACGCTGGCCTACACGCCGACCAACTCGGAACGCGACGGCAAATTCCGCAAGATCAAGGTTCAACTTGCCCGGCAGGATGTCACCCTCTCGTACCGCCAGGGCTATTACGCCGACGATCCGGGCCGGATCAAAAGTCCTTTGAAGTTCGCCGACGCGGGCGGTCACCACGGGCACGAATCCTAGCAGCCGGGAGGCCATACGGATTGCAATGACACGCGGCGCGCCTACGCCGTCGGAGATATTGATCAAGGTAGGAATACGGCCGATCAACTCCGCGAAGGCGCCCGAGGACCAGGTTGCAGAAGGGAATGTGCCGGCCGCCAGGACGCATGGTCCATACCTGCGTTACAGCGTCAATTACGCAATCGAGCCCGGCGATCTGAGTTTCATACGAACCTCCGACGGCAAGGTCCACGGCGACTTTGAGTTGATGATTGTGGCATTCGATTCCACCGGGCTGGTCGTCAATTCTACTGATAATACGGTCCACATGGCCGGCTCTCTGGACGAGATCAAGGAAGTGGCCAGCCGGGCCATCTTCTATCACGCGGAGATCAGCACGCCGGTTAAAGGGCAGTACTTCCTGCGTATTGCTGTGCGCGATCTTCATCGCGACCACTTCGGAGCCGTCGAAGTGGCAACCTCGGAAGTCAGGGATTTGCTGCCGTCTGACGCGGCGTTACCCACGCCAGCCGCACAGACGAATAAGTGAATTGCGCGATGTTGTGTTGCGCTTCGCTGATTTGATGGTCGGCGAGGGCGCGCCGGGTGGAGTTGGGGTGACAGAGGGAGTATTCAGCTACACTGGTTCTCCCCAGGGGAGACCTCTATGTTCCGTCGTACACGCTGCTTTTATCTGCTGGTTGTAGCTGCTGCGGCGGGGTCGAGCCGGGCTCAAAGCGTGTCACCTGCGGTGTCGTCCGCGGCGCCTCCTGCCGCCGCTGCGCAGACTCAGTCGATGCCGGCGCAGAGTGCACAGAAGCCGGTGACGACGCTCAAGGCAAATGCACAACTGGTGGTTGTCGATGTGGTGGTGACGGACGGCAACCATAAGCCGGTTCACGGACTGAAGGCTTCCGACTTTGCGCTGGCTGAGGGCAACGTTCCGCAGACAATTACGCACTTCGAAGAGCACACCGCGCTGACAGCGGCCGACGCGACCCGGTTCGCGGATATGCCGAAGATGCCGCCCGACATCTTCACCAACTACACGCCTGCTCCTGCGAATGGAGCCGTCAATGTTTTGCTGCTCGACTCGCTGAATACGCCGATGAGGGATCAGGCGTACGTTCGCCAGCAGCTTCTGGCGTATCTGAAGACCGCGCCCCCGAGCACGCGCATCGCGATCTTCGGACTGACGACACGGTTGATTTTTCTGCAGGGGTTTACCAGCGACCCTGAAACGCTGAAGAACGCGATGAGCAAGAGCACAGGCAAAGGCTCGGCGCTGCTGGATGATCAGGTGGGCGGAGGCGGTACACAGAACAGCATGTCGGATGACATGGAAGACATGGGAGAGGATCCGGACATTGTCGCGAATCTGCGGCAGTTCGAGGCCCAGCAGCAATCGTTTCAGCTTCAGCTCCGCGCAAAATACACGCTGGATGCGATGAACGCGATTGCGCGTTATCTGGGGGGCATTCCTGGACGCAAGAATCTGATCTGGTTTTCCGGTTCATTTCCCATCAACATACTGCCCGATGTCACAGGTATGCTTCCCAATCCGTTTGCGGTGATGGCCAGTTCGGAAGATGAGTTCCGGGATACGGTGGCGCTGCTTGCGCGCAGCCAGGTCGCGGTGTATCCCATTGACGCTCGCGGGTTGATGAATTCTCCCGTATTCGATGTGACCAGCAATAGGAACTACGGCGGGCGAACGGGCAATGCGCGGATGCAGCAGGACCAGAACAAGTTCTTCAGCGATACTGCCGAGGAACACGGCACTATGCGCTCAATGGCCGATGCCACGGGCGGCCATGCGTTCGTCAACACGAATGGGCTGACCCAGGCTGTGGCGAGTGCGATCGATGAGGGGTCGAACTTCTATACGCTCACCTACGTTCCATCGAACTCGGAGCGGGACGGCAAGCTCCGGAAGATCAAGATAAAGCTCGTGCGCGGAGGCTTTAATCTTGCCTATCGCCAGGGCTACTATGCCGACCGCCCGAACAACACTAAGGGCGTCAATGCGGGGCCAACCTCGGCTGCGGTGACGGGCGCCGGTGTTCTTAGTCCGCAGGCTACGGAACGCATGGCGATGATGCGTGGCGCGCCCACGCCGGCCGAAATCCTGATCAAGGTTGGCGTGGTGCCGATGTTGCCCGCGAACCAGACGGAAGACAAGCCCGCCCCGAGCAACACGCCGGCGGCGAATATTCATGGCCCTTATCGTCGATACGCCGTGAACTACGCGATCAGCCCTTCGGATATTACGTTCCTTCGAACCGGTGACGGTGTTATCCATGCGGAGTTCGATCTCGTCATCTTTGTGTTTGATCGTGACGGCCAGTTGATCAACTCCGTGGGGCAGGGGGTTCAGGTCACAGCCTCGCTGGAGCAAGTGAAACAGATGTTCGCGAAGGGCATCAACCAGCGCCTGGAGGTCAGTGCTCCGGCGAAAGGGGAATACTTTCTTCGCATCGCCGTACATGACAAGCACCACGACCGCTATGGCGCGGTGGAAGTGGCTACGTCGCAGGTAAAGGATGTGGCCGTGCCGGTGGCTTCTCCTGCTCCGGGAGCGCCGACGGCGAAGTAATGAGGTGAGCGTCATGCTGCGGCTGCCTTGGCAAACGCTTCGATGGCAGCGAGATTCGCGACAAGTTCGGGTGGGAAGGAGTGGCGCTGCTGGAGCCACGCAGGGTCGTTCCATGAGACGACAACTTCGCCCGCCTCGTTCTCGGCGATGAGGATTTTCAGCGGCAGGTCGAGGGCGAGGCTGGGAGCGGCAATCATCAGCGGTGTGCCGGCTTTCGGACTGCCGAAGATCAGGACCTTGGTTGGGCGCATTGCCAGGCCGGCCGATGCGGCTTCGCCGGAGTGGTCGATGATGCAGAAGAGTTTGACATTCTTCTGTTGCAGCGACGTCTGCAGGCGGGCGATGGTTTCGTCGACGGAATGATGGCTGATGAGGGTGCGGATGCCTTCTGTCATATTTGGTTGGATGCTGTGCGCCATTGCGATTTGGTCCGACTGGAAAACGGCGCGGCGTTGATACTCGCCAGCTGACTATTGCGTCTCTTTATGCAGGCAAGCAAGAC
>DASWCA010000569.1:0-4321 GCA_036390355.1 Acidobacteriaceae bacterium | reverse complement strand
TCTCTCCCGACGGCAGCCATCTGGCCTACGTCTCGACTCTCCCCAGCGGAGCCTTCAACATCGTGAGTTTCCGGCAAGGATGCACATGTCGAAAAATCTCAGAGAATTATCCGCCAGGTGGGCGTGCAAGCGTATCGCGATAGTTCCATGGCATCCATTCAGCGGGATTAGCCTTCAGTTCCGCGGCGTGGCGCTGTAGCTCCGTAAGGTAATCGAACGAGTTGACCTTGTTCAGGTCGCAAGTGTGAATCAGGCTGGTGAACAGATCGCCCACGTCGGCGCCATGTTGTGTCCGATAGAACAGCGCGTTCTTACGAAGCAGCACCACCATTTTTAGTGCCCGCTCGCAGATGTTATTGTCCAGCGGAGCACCTGGTACCCGCAGGAAGAGCGTTAGTTTGTGCCAATGCCGCAACAGGTACTTCATCGCTTTACCCAGTCCCGAGTTCGGCTCCGTCTTATGGCCGTTCAACTGCTCCGTCATCCACTGATGCAACCCCTCCATCAACGGACCACTCTTCTCCTGGTGAAGCAATAGCCGCGCCTCCCACGACAGTTTCTGCTCACGCGCCGCCGCGTCGGCGCCATAAACCGCGCCAAGTGTTTCCAGCACATAGAAGCACTCGTCAGGAAAGTTTTCCGCCACGTCCACAAACTGCCGGCGCCCATGCGAAAGACAGTTCGCCAGCAGAGCCCCCGCACCGGCTGATAGTTTCGGCACATTCCTCGACAGTGCATCGCACATCTGGATGGGCGCATTCAGCCCGCTCGCGCGATGTCTCAGCACATCCGCCAGATTTTCCCCCGCATGTTGCCGTCCGGTGAAGAACAAGGCTATCTTGTCGCTTCCCCTGATCGAGACGATCCCACTGGTGAACACACCCGTGCGCGTGTCTCCTTCCGGGCGCTCCAGCTTCAGAATCTTCATGCTGGTGTCGTCATTGTGAAAGATCTCGCCTTGCGCTCCCTGCCGTATCAACTCTTCGTAGGCCGGCCCCAGTAACTCCGCGGCTTCCTCGACAATCTCCCATTGCGTCGTGGCCGGCAGCGGCACCCCCAGTCTCTGCTCCAGCTTCTCCAACCGGTTGAACGGCATACCGCTGCCGTACTTCAGTTGCGCCACCATACTGCCCACCGTCTCGTCATACTTGTCGGCCCCCACGCCCTCCGGCGCCTCAGCCGTGAACACCTGTCCGCACAGATTGCATCGCAGCCGTTCCAGGTTATACACCGTCGCCTGAATCGGCGCTTGTCCTACGATCCGGATCAGGGCCTGGGGCTCTTTCTGCACATACACCTTGCCGTTGGGACACTCCGGACAACGATCGCCAGACTTCAACTGCTGATGCTTGGTCTCCACCTTCCGCGCGCTTTCGAATGCATCGGCTCCATTGCGTCCATGCCCGGGCGGTTTACTATCCGCTGTTTGGTCTCGCTGCGTGCTCGACTCCGTTTCCGGCTGGGCGCCGGGTTCATCCTTTCTCCCCAGCACCGAACTGCTCTTCTCCGTGCTGCGCGGCTTCGCCAACGCATCCACCAGTGCATGCAACGCGGTCGAGATCTTCTCATAGTCCCGATCGCTGAGCGGCGCTTGCCGCGCTCCCTCCAGTAATTGATCCAACTCTCCGACGTTCACTTCCACCCGCCGCCGTTTCATCTCGCCTCCCTCAACAACTCGCGGAAACGGCGGTGCACCGGCAGCGCCAGCACTTCTTTTATCGAGCGATTCGCTCTATGGGTAAGATCATTCTTGCCGCGGCCCGTCGTGCGTCCCAGCACCACCCAGTTGGCCGCGCGATAGCAAGTCCCGCGGAACCGCTCCGGATCGACGAACGTTTCCAACAGATACACCGGATGCGCATATAGCCTCTGCCAGTCGCCCGGAATCTGCTTTGCCATGCGTCCCAAAATGTGTGACGCCAAGTGAGGAACCGTCACCCACGGCAGAATTAGAAACCGCGTATTGTAGGTCAGCAGATGAATATTGCGCCGTCGCGCTTCCATTCCCCAGCCGATGAACCGGTCGCGGCATCCCAGGTGGCGCGGCGAACTGGACCACGCCAGACACGCGATCGCTTGCCCTTTCGCCGACACCAGATACTTCAAGTGCTCGCCCACAGGCTGTTCGTAGCCCAGGTAGTGATACTGTTCGATCAGGCCATTGAACAAGGCTTCTTGCGGCGTTCTCCGCACCTGTTCGATAGTGAGCAGCCCCAACTCGCTCAGCGGACCGCACACCGGCCGGTCATCTACGACCACTGGTTTGGGCTTGGCTAGTCTACCCTGCGGGCGGCGGCGCACCGGTGGAAGTTGGATCTCGCCGCCGCGTTCCAGCATCAATAACAGACCCCGACAGACCATATCGCGCAGCGCGCCGTTCGGTTGCTTCCAGTCCCAGATCTCGCACAGCTTCCGCGATAAGGCCCAACGGCTGGCCTCAGGATTGGCGACGATCAATCGTCGGATCGATTCGATCTCGGCGAGATTGAAGATCCTTCCACGATATTTCCACTCGATTGCCATCTCGATAGCAGTAGTTTGCCAGAGATGGTTTCAGAACGCAAGCTCTTTCTTCGTTATTTCACTGCCCGCCACACCGGCGCGCCCTGGACTGAAGGATCACCGGCTGCCAGCAACATCTGCGCTTGATGCGCTTCCAGCGACTGCGACGCTGCATGGCCTTCCGGCCACCAATTGAAGCGGCCTTTCGACAAACGCTTCTGCGCGATCCAGAAACCCTGCGAGTCGTAGACCAATATCTTGATGGCGGTCGCGCTCCGGCTGCGGAACAGAAACAGGCAACCTGAAAAAGGGTCGGCCTCCAGTTTCTGTTTGCATAACTGAGCCAACGCGTCAATTCCTTTCCTGAAATCCACCGGCTCGATGGCGGCCAGGATGCGCATTTGCGGTGTGATCTGCAACATAGATCAGCCGGTGATGCCGCGGATCACGGCGGCCAGTCCGGCCGCCGGAACGTCCTTCATCTGGATACGCACCTTCTTCGCGCCATTGGCTGAGTCTACTTCCATGCTGCATTCGGCAATGTTGCCCGACGAGGGCGCGATCAGCTCGACGAAAGTAGCAGTCGGCTTAGGACCGCAACCAGGCATCGGTCTTTTCAATGCACCATAATCCAACCCGAAGGTGCGCGCAACTCGATGTACGTTGTGCCGTTGGGCCAACCCAACTGCCATGCTCCAAAGCTCATCTGGCAGCGGTGATCGTGGACGATGCGTTGCTCGCCATTCTTCTAAACGCCGATGCAGCTCCTGCATATCTTCCGGATTCGTTGCTTCTTGATCCGCCATCGTTAACAGGGCCTCCTTGCCCTCTCAACGACCGTAACAGTCAGGGCAGGCGCCTTCCAAGCATGGTTGCCGGAAACTCACGCCAGACTCTGAAGACGCACCAGATCAATACGATTGTGCCGCCCACCGACAGCGGATTGGTATTTCGAATACGAAAAGACTCGACGCCCGAAACCGCGCACCGCGAGATCTACGAAAAACTCGGCCTCGGCACAGAAATCATCCGTCCCCGCAAGACTGGAGCAGTTCAGAAGAAAACTCGACATAGTGACGAAAAAAAGTTACAAGCCTTATTTTTCAGTAGCTCGTTCCCAAAAGTGCGGAAGTTGGGCTAATTGCGGGGACATCCTCTCTTCAAACCATATCTCGCGCTGATTTCCGTCTGCTTTTTCTGGGGAACCACATACCTCGGCATCCGCATGGCGCTGGAGTCGTTTCCGCCTCTCGCTCTGGTAGCCATTCGGTTCACCCTTTCCGGTTCCTTGATGCTGGCCGTAGCCGGCTGGCGAGGGTCGCTGCTGCCGCGGGGCCGCGACCTCCGCAACGCCTGTATCAGCGGCGTGCTCATTCTGGGAATCGGCAACGGCGCGCTGGTATTCGCCGAGCTGCGCATCCCCAGCGGACTGGCCGGATTGTTCATCACCATCTCTCCCTTCTGGCTGGTGGGTATCGAAGCGCTGCTGCCCGGCGGCGAGCGCCTGCATTGGCCGACCATCTTCGGCATGCTGGTGGGGCTCTGCGGCGCTGCGCTGCTGGTGGCGCCCGACGTGATGGGTCACGCCCTGAGCAGGAACACACTCGCCGGCTTTCTCATCCTGCAACTGGGCATGTCGAGCTGGTCGCTTGGATCGATTTTTCAGAAAAGGCAGGAAATGAAGGCGCATCCGATCGTCGTGGGAGCGATTCATCAACTGGCGGCCGGTCTTGCCTGCCTCCCGCTGGCGCTGCTGCTGCCCGAGCATCCCATCGCCTGGCGCTTGCGCGGCGCGGCAGCCGTACTTTACCTGGTCGTG
>DASWCA010000568.1:0-12344 GCA_036390355.1 Acidobacteriaceae bacterium | reverse complement strand
ATCCGTGGCGCACTCCCGCTGAGGTTGATCGTGGCCACGACGCGGCCGGTGGGCGAATAGACAGGCACGGCAAGAGATCGCAGCCCAACCTCGTACTCCTGGTCGACTAGCGCGTAACCGTGGCGGCGAACATTGCGGAGGGCGAGTCGCAGCTTTTCTACGCTGGACACGGTACGAGCCGTGTGCGGCGTAAGCACTACGCGGGCTAGATACTGCTCAAGCTGCTCGGCCGGCAGGTACGCCAGCAGAACGCGTCCCATGCTTGTACAGAAGGCAGGCAGGCGGCTGCCTATGTGGAGATCGTCGGACATGACGCGCGAGACGGAAGAACGCGCGATGTAAACGATATCGTCTCCATCGAGCGTCGCAACGGAGAAACTCTCGCGGAGAACCGCGGACATGCGTTCCAGGATCGGCTGGGCCGCGTTGGAGAGCGAGTTCGACGCGGAGTAGGAGTTCGAAAGAGTGAGCATGCGCGGGCGAAGAGCATAGCGCGAGCCGTCCTCGATACCGGCGAAACCAAGCTTCGACAAGGTATACAGGCACCGTCGCACAGCAGCGCGAGAAAGCCCGGTCTTCACCGAGAGTTGCGAGATAGTCATCTGCGGCGTCTGCGGAGTGAACGACTGAATGACGAGCAGGCCACGCGCCAGCGAGGTCATGAAGTTGGGATCGCCCGCAAACTCGTCCAGGGCCGAAGACGGACTCGTGTTCGCGGGCGGAACGGCCACGGCAGGGGTGGTTGAAATCTCGGTCGCCTTGATGGATACAACGGGCGAGGGCTTTGCAGCGGGAATTCCATTCGGTGGCGTGGTTCGGTGAGTAGGACGGCGAGTTGCAAGATTCATCGGCAAGAGAAGATTCCTCGATTCACGGCCTGGATTCGACGTGTGGTTGCCGACCCCTTTGCATCCAGAGCAGTGAATGGAACGAGAGATGCGCGATAGCCGGACTATCACTACGATAAACGCACAAGTAGGTCCACCGCAAGTCGGTAAATCCAGTGGACCGCCGACTATGCTCATCGCCGGCTGCCGGCACCAACCAAACTGCCACATTGCTATGAGAAAATTGCGCCTATGACCTCTATAGAATCGACCCGCGCGCTCACCGAACGCCCAGCATGGAAGGCGCTGGCGACACATTCTCAATGGATTAAGCCGAAGCATCTGCGCGAGTTGTTTGCCGGCGACTCCACTCGTGGACAGCGATTTACGGCGGAGGCGGAAGGGATCTTCCTTGACTACTCGAAGAACCGCATTACCGCCGAGACACTGAAGCTCCTGATGGATCTGGCGGAAGAGTCAGGCGTGCGCGAAAAGATCGAAGCAATGTTTCGCGGCGACAAGATCAACATCACCGAAAACCGCGCCGTACTGCATGTTGCACTGCGGGCGCCAAAGACCGAAAAGATCGTGGTCGACGGCGAAGATGTCGTTCCGGGAGTTCACGCGGTGCTCGACAAGATGGCCGAGTTTTCGCAACGGGTGCGCTCGGGCGAGTGGAAGGGGCAAACCGGCAAGCGAATTCGCAACGTCATCAACATCGGGATTGGCGGGTCGGATCTCGGACCGGTGATGGCGTACGAAGCGCTGAAGCACTATTCGCAGCGCGACCTGACGTTCCGGTTCGTCTCGAATGTCGATGGGACGGACTTCGCCGAGGCAGTTCAGGGCCTGAATGCAGACGAGACGCTGTTCCTCGTCGCGTCGAAGACATTTACAACTCAGGAGACAATGACCAATGCGCACACGGCGCGAGAGTGGCTGCTCAAAGCGCTGGGCGGTGAGGAGAGCGCAGTCGCCAAGCACTTCGTTGCGATCTCGACCAACGCGAAAGAGGTCGCGAAGTTCGGCATCGACACGGAGAATATGTTCGGTTTCTGGGACTGGGTTGGCGGACGCTACTCGATGGACTCGGCGATCGGCCTGTCCACGATGATCGCCATTGGTCCGGAGAACTTTACCGCGATGTTGTCTGGGTTTCACGCGATGGATGTCCATTTCCGCACGACTCCGTTTGAGAGAAATCTGCCCGTTCTGATGGGCCTGCTGACGCTGTGGTACACGGATTTCTTCGACGCGCAGACCGTTGCAGTCCTGCCATACGAGCAATACCTCAAGCGCTTTCCCGCTTACCTGCAGCAGTTGACCATGGAGTCGAATGGCAAACACGTGACGCTCGATGGAACGCAGGTGAAGGCGGAGACCGGACCTGTCTACTGGGGCGAGCCAGGAACCAACGGGCAGCACTCGTTCTACCAGTTGATCCATCAGGGCACGCGGCTGATCCCCTGCGATTTTATTGGCTTTGCGAAGTCACTGAACCCGCTCGGGCGGCACCACGACATGCTGATGGCGAATGTGTTTGCACAGGCTGAGGCGCTGGCGTTCGGCAAGACGGCAGAGCAGGTGAAGGCCGAGGGCACGCCGGATTGGCTGGTGCCGCATCGCGTATTCGAAGGCAACCGGCCATCGAATACGATTCTGGCGGACGTGCTAACGCCCGAGGTTCTGGGCAAGCTGGTAGCTCTTTACGAACATGCTGTGTTCACGCAGGGCGCGATCTGGAACATCGACTCGTTCGATCAGTGGGGAGTCGAACTGGGCAAGGTGCTCGCAACCAAGATCCTTGGTGAACTAGAAAGCACCGGAGAGCCGGAGATGAAGCACGATTCATCGACGAGCAGTTTGATTCAGAGATACCGCAAGAGCAAGGGATGACTGTAGCGCTTAGCTGGTTACGGCTGCTGTGAGAGCAGCGAGCACGTCAGCGGGTTCAGGCCGCACGCGGAAGTCGGCGTGAGCTTCACTGAAGACGATGGTCCCGTTCTGGTTGACCACGAAAACCCCGGGAAGCGGCAGGTTCCAGCTCGACTCTGTCGCATTCTTGTAGGTGCTCCCGGAATTGACGAAGGGGATATTGACCAGAATCCCCTGGTAATAGTCCCGGTGCGCAACAGGGACGCTATAGGCAATGCCGAACTGCTCGGCAACCGCATCGCCGGCATCGGAAAGTATCGGATAGGGCAGGCCGTGCTGTTGCAGCGTGAAGTCGTTCTGGCGCGGATTCTGTGGGGAGATCGCGACAAAGAGCGCACCCATGCTCCGAACTTCCTGATAGAGATTGCGCCAGGTCTCCAGTTCAGTGACGCAGTAGGGGCACCAGCGGCCACGAAAGAACTTGATGACCAGCGGGCCGAGCGCGAGCAGGTCTGCGGAGTGGACAGACTTGCCCGTAAGCGCATCGGGCAGCGTGAACTCCGGAGCCTGCGCGCCGGCGCGGAGAATCCTGTCTTCGATACCGGTCGCGAAGATCTCCGCGGTTTGTTGCTCCGAGATCGCCAGCCGCTCGGGCTGAACCAATGCGCGGGTGTTCTGGGTGATGCGGTCGAGTTCATCCTGAAGCGACGGGAGCGAGGGCCTGGTCACAATGTTCACATCTACATTATTGCAGCCATGTCCATCTTTGGATCGTGCTTTGCGTCACTCGACGGCATCCCATCGTGGCATGACACCGCGGCAACCGCTGCCTTCGCCGGAGCTTTGCTGCGGCGCACGGGCCTGGATGGACGGCTCGCGGTCGCGGCGTTGCTCTTGTCGATCAGCGCGGTCAGGCGCTTGAAACCTTCATCGCGCGCGGTCTTGTTGGCGGGGGTCGCGTCTGGAGCCTCGCCTGCCCGCATAAATCCGTGGCCCGCGCCATCGTAGATCACCGTCTCGTACTTCTTGCCGGCGGCTTTCATAGCCTCAGTGGTGGCAGGCACCGTAGCGCTGATGCGCGCGTCATTGCCCGCGTAGAATCCGTAGACTGGCGCGGTGATGCCCGTTACGTCAGCCGGAGGCGGCCCGTAAAAGACGAAGGCAGCCGAGAGATCGTGGCGATGAGTCGCGAAGGCGAATGACTTGCCTCCGCCCCAGCAGAAGCCGGCAACGAAGAGTTTGCCGTTTGCGGAGGGCAGCTTCTTGCCGTAATCGGCGGCGGCGTCAAGATCGGCGGTAACGACATCGGGCGAAAGCTGGCCGACGGCTTTCGTAGTCGCATCCTGGCTCGGAAACGCGTCGGAACCTCCGCCGTTGGGGCCGAAGCCCGTGAGCAGGTCAGGCGCAATGACGATATAACCCTTCGCAGCAAGTTCGTCAGCCATCTCCTTCGCCCAGTCGCTGAGGCCGAATATCTCATGGATCAGGATGACGACAGGCGCTTTGCCGCTGACTTCGGGATACACGACGAAAGCCTGCACGGTGCGATCTCCGTGCTTGATGGGGACGTATTCGCGATGGCGCGGCGACTTCTCGAGCGCGGCTTTAGCCCAGTCTTGTGCGGGCAACAATGTGGCGGAAAAGCCGAGGAGGAAAGCGACGAGGAGCTTCAAAGGGCTGCGCATGCACGGAGTCTAGCTTGCGGAAGTAGCCCGCGGCAAGGGCGATTGGGCGCAAATTATCAGGGAGCAGGATTCGGTGCGGACAGAGCTGCGGGACGGGCCACGGTGACGTGAATGGCATCGCCTTGAACGATGCGGCGGCCAGGCTGCGGCGTCTGCGCGATGACAATTCCAGTGGGACGGATAGGCTCGGGCGCTGCGGGCGGCACATTCTGCGCGAGAGCTGGAGACGCTGGGGCGCCAGTCCCAGCCGGCGCGGGAGGAGGTGTCGGCGGAGGATTCTCCGGGATAGCGACGAGTTGCAGGCCTGCGCTGGCCGCTCGCGCGCTGGCAGCGGAATAGCTGAGGCCGACGAGAGATGGCGTGACATAGGCTGTCGACGGCGAGACCCCGGAATCAGGATCGCTGACGAGCAGGCTAACCCGCGGACTATCGACTCCGCCAGAGTTTGCGGCCGGAGTCTGGGAAAGGACGATGTCGGGATCGCCTGGAACGGCGAGGTGGGCGACGACACCGAGCTCGAGCGACAGGCGGCGAATGTTGACGGTGGCAGCCCGTTCCGATTCACCCGACAATTCTGGTATGTTGACGCGCTGCGCGCCAAGCGACTCGGTAATGCGGACAGGCCACTCGCGGCGAACGCGCGATCCGGAGGCAGGATCCTGCGCGAGAATGCGGCCAGCGGGAACTTCGGCGGAGTAGAAGCGATTCTCCAGCGTGAGTTGGAGGCCCTCATGACCTGCGATCTTGCTGGCTTCCGCGACGGTTTGGCCGGTCAGTTGAGGCACGACTGCTTCGCGTCCGTGAATCGCGAGGCGCATGGCGATGAAGGCTGAGATCAGGGCGACTGCGACCAGCGAAAGCGCGCCGAGAATGAGGGTGAAAATGCGCTTCATCGTGCTGCTCCCCTCCCCCGTACTTAAGTCCTAAAGTACAACTTCTAAACAACTTAAGTCTGGACTTTTGGTATAGACCAAATCCAGCGTGGCCATTGACGTGCGATTGCCGAAACGCACTTTTCCTGTGCGTAATTCCATCTTACAGCGCGTGTCAGGAATGTCCTGGGTGGAGGATCACAAAGATAGCGATAGAACCCACGATGACGGCGAGGATGATGAGGAACAGTATCCTGCCAGTGCGGGTAGTCGGGTCATCATCCGGATGCGGCGTGTGCGCGTCCATGGCAAATTGGATGCGGAAGCGCATGACAAAGAGCCGCTCGATTTGAAACCCAGAAAATAAAGCTTGCATTGTTTGTTGTTTGTTTGTATACATACAACAAATGAACCGAGCGGTCACACTTCGAATCGACCTATCCTCTCCCACTCCGGCATACAGGCAGATTGTGGATGGAATTCGGCTCCTCCTGGTGAGCGGCGAGTTGCAGCCAGGCGACACACTGCCAACGGTGCGCAGCCTGGCTCTCGACCTGGGCGTCCACTTCAGCACGGTCGCCGAGGCGTATCGGATGTTGAGCAGCGAAGGATGGCTCGAGTTGAAGCGGCATCACGGGGCGTTCGTGACCGAGCGGCGCAATCCCGCACCGGCGCCAGAAAAGCATGCAGAGTTCGGAAACAAGCTGCGCGAACTGATCGCGCAGGTTCGGGCAGAAGGCTTGTCGACACGAGTCATCAGCCAGGAGCTTGAGTTGTTGGCCAGGGAACTGCCGCCGGGGCCATAACCGGAGATTTGAAGCAGAAGGAAGAGAACAGAGAGGGCACAATGAATTCCGCAATTTCGATCGGTATCACCCTATTGTTGGGAGTCGTCTATAGCTGGACCAGCCGCCTCAATGGCCTCTTCTTCTTCGGTCGGACGGCCGATGCAGAGGTTCGTGCGAGCGAGGAAGGGCGCGCCATCACGCGGCAGTATTTGACCGGCGTCGTGCTGGCGACGATTGCCGCCGCAGGAATGGCGTGGGCGACTGGCTATCTCGGATACAGCCGCCTTGGGCCAGCGGCGATCCTGTTGGAGGTGGTCTCATTCTTCGCACTCTTTGCGCGGGCAAACGGGCAAGTGCGGCGGCTGGTTCAAGGGCAGGTTTCTGTAGACGCGGCGCGGGCATCGGTGGTTCAGGTGGAGTTGCTCGCGCAGCCCGCTTACTGGATTCCGGGGATTGCGGCGATTCTCTTGCCGCTCGCGGTATGCGCTGGTGCGCTTGCGATTGCCGTACTGGTTGTGGCCAACGGTGGAGGATTGAGCGCGGGCTGGATCGGGCTCAGCAACAGCATGGACGGGCAGGGGGATTCCGGACTGCTTGGGCTCGCGACTGGTTTGCTGGTCGCGGCGTCGGGGTTACTTGTCGTATTTCGCAGTTCGGCGCGGTTGCGGACCAGGATGGCCCAATACACGGTGCGTGCGTGTATCTCGATGGAGTGGATTGGCACGGCGTTGCTGGTTGGGGTGCTTGCCTGCAATCGCCTGGGAATCGCGATCTCGCGAGGGATGGGCAAGGGCCTGATGCTAGCGGCGATGATTACGTCGATACTGGTGCTGGTGTGGAACCAGGCGCGGTACAAGCGGTTTGTGCCCGCGCCAGTGGAGTTGGGCGCGGACGATCGCTGGCGCTGGGGCCTCTTCTATGTGGATCGCGGCGATCCAGCATTGTTTGTGCAGAGCCGGTGCGGTTCGGGATACACCCTGAACTATGGGCGAGTGGCGGCATGGCCGATCTCGCTGGGCGTGGTGGCGTACCTGCTTGGGGTGATGTTCTTTTTGCCGCATCACCGATAGGCGAGGTGCAGGCATAAAGGGTCTAGTCCTGCCCAAAAGCGAATTACGGAGATCACGGAGCAAAGGAGAGGACATAGAGACTTTTTCCCTGCCCAATTGAATCTATGTTTCCCTCTTTCCTCTGTGTTATCTATGGTTCGTTTAAGCTCTTTGAGATTTATTTACCCCTATTTTTCATCTCCAACCGGTTCAAATGCCTTTCGCCCAGCACCTAGGGAATACGCTAACTCTTCCGGATAAATTGTTTTGTTATTTACCAGTTATCAATCTTTCACTCCTGTTGAGAGACTTGACAACTTCTCCGGCAAATGATTGATATGCACAGAAATCGCGAGATTTGCACTTGCATGCACAGGCTGAGCACTCCTAAGGTTCTTTCCAACTGATGACCGAGCAGAAGTCGGGAGTTGGGTTCCAAGGGCAAGGCCGGAAGATGCGATATCCGATGAAAGTCGGAGGTTGGTCGGAAGGCAAGCCGGAAGATTGATCGGAGACGCAAGTCGAAGATTGGTTGGAAGGCAGAGCTGGAAGGTCGGCAGTCGACGCAAGTCGAAAGCCGACAGGAAGGCAAAACCGGAAGGTTGATCCGAGACGCAAGTCGAAGGTTGATTGGAAGGCAGACCCGGAAGGTTGGCAATCGGCGCAAGTCGGAGGCTGACAGGAAAGCAAAGCTCGAGGGCACAATATCTGACGGAAGTCGGACGATTGATCGCTGGCACCGCCGAGAGATTAATAGTCAACGCAAGTTGGCAGTTGATCGACGGCACCGCCGGAGGATATCTATCCGATGGAAGTGAGAAGTTGATCGCTGGCAGAACCGAAGGACGCAATATCCGGCGCAATCCGGAGGTTGATCCGAAAGTGAAGCCAGAGGATGCGATAGCCGATGAAGGTTGGAAGTTGAGTTCGAAGGCAAGGCCGGAAGGTTGGCAGCCGATGAAAGTCGGAAGTTGATCGGAAGGCAGAACCGGAGAGTACGGCGAACCGATGATGAGTCGGGGGTTGAGTTCGAAGGCAAGGCTTGAAGGTTGACTGGAGACGCAAGTCGAAGGTTGATTGGAAGGCCGGGTTGGAAGACGCAACGGACCGATGAGAGTCGGGGGCCGGATTCGAAGGCGAGGCTGAATGGTTGACTGGAGACGCAAGTCTAAGGTTGGCCGGACGGCAGAGCTGGAGATGCAACATCCGGCGCAAGCCGGAGGTTGAGTTCGAAGGCAAGGCTGGAAGGTTGGCAGATGGCGCAAGCCGGAGGTTAGCCGGAAGGCAGAACCGGAGGATGCAACAACTGGTGAAAGCCAGGGGTTGAGTTCCAGAGGCGATGCTGGAAGATCGATCGGCGACGCAAGTCGAAGGTTGACCGGAAGGCAGAGTTGGAGGATGCGGCAGCCGACGCAAGTCGGAGGTCGAGTTCCGAAGGTGAGGCTGGAAAACTGGTTGCCGGTGCAAGCCGGAGATCAGCCGAAGGCAGAGCCGGAGACGCAACGCCAATCGGACTGCGAGATCTTCATAATGAGGCGCCAGGGACCCCACGGTCTCTGGCGTTTTCGTTTTTGGGTGGGTGCCGGCGGATCAGCCGGGCTGGGCGCTGACGGGTGTAGGCGCAAGCGTGGATTCGCAAAATGAGAGCGAAATACTGAGCTGAAGAGCTGGCGGTGAATCTCGCCTGGCTGTGCCAGCTTTCGCGTGGACACCTGCAAAAATGTTCCCAATTCCCTTCATTTAGATTTTCAAACTGCTCATAATGAGTGATTTATATTTTCGTAACATTTTTTGTTGACATTCGTATGCTGCCCAAAATAGGATGGTGACGGGCACTCCTGCCCAGGAGATACATACCATGCGCATAGCAGCTTTTTCCGCACTCGTTCTGTCTACCGTGATGGTCAACGCGCAGGCGCCTTCGCCTGCCCTGCCTCAGGCGGGAACCAATGCGCCTGTGCTGCAATCCAGCCTGTCCCCGGCGAAGGGGCTGCTGCTCTCGGCCGCTTCGAGCTCGGATCGTCCGACCGCGCCCGCAGGGGCTGTGCGAGTTTCAACCGGGGTCGTTCCCCCCAAGCTGATTCATGTCGTCGATGTGCAGGAGGACACGATTCCTGTAGCGGGTCTGACCGGCGGCGATCGCGAATCGGTTGTGTCGATGATGGTCGACGAAATGGGTAAGCCGTCGGACCTCAAGATTGTTCAGTCGGCGGGCCCTAGCCTGGACCGCAGCATTCTCGATGCGGTGGCCCAGTACCGGTATCGGCCGGGCAGTGTGAGCGGACAGGTGATCTCATTTCCAGTGGTGCTGCACGTGACCATTCGTCAGTCGTTCGAATAAGAGCGAGCCGAGGTCAACCGGAAAGCGAGAGTCTGCCAGATTCGTGAGGAAGCGCCAGAGACCCCAAAAGTCTCTGGCGTTTTTCGTGCTGGGCACCGGCGCGGGAGACACCCCGTTCTCCGGCTCACTCATCTTATTGCCGCAGGAGGAACTAGCGATGCCGGAAAAGGAGACGGTGGAAGCTGCAAAACAGGATATGCGCGAGGGGAAATCTCCCTCGACTGCTGCGGGCGAGTTTGTGCGTGAGGAGATTGACCACGTGCGCGAGGGCAAACATGGCGCGCGCTCGGCGAAGCAGGCGATCGCGATCGGACTGAGCAAGGCGCGAAGGGCCGGTGTTCCGCTGGGCGAGCCGAATCCGGAGACGACAAGTGCGGAGACTCGGAAGAAGGCTGCACAGGATTCGAAACGGGGCGAGGAGAATCCGGTGACGAGCGAGGAGGGCTCGACCAGGCGCGGGCGGTCGCGGCTGAGCGCGATGAAGAAGGAGCCTCGGAGTTCGGTGTCGCGGGCGGCGCTGTCGAAGCAGGCGAAGAGTTCGGCGCGGCGGCGAGGGCAAACGGTGCATCGCAAGTCGGCTTAGGGAGACGGTGCTTCAGTTGGCCGCGGGTATGCCCGCACCTACTCCGGAATCATCCCGATCGTTGCCAGCCAGGTCTCAACTAGCTGGGGCCATTTCGATACCGGAAGCTTCGTGCGGCGCAGCCCGAAGGCGTGACCGCCCTGGGCGTAGAGGTGCATCTCGACGGGGACGCCGGCGTTCTTGAGCGCGATGTAGTAGACGAGCGATTGGTTGATGCCGTCGACGTTGTCGTCCTCGTTCTGGAGGATGAAGGTGGGCGGCGCCTGCGCGGTCAGGTGGGCGCCGATGTCGGGGTTCAGTTCCGGTTTCACCAGCTTCTCATCGCCAAACGACAGATGGCCGGGATAGATAGCGACAGCGAAGTCCGGGCGGCAGGGGAGTTTGTCGGCGGCGTCGACGACGGGGTAGATGCGGTCGGAGTGAACACTGGCAGCGGCAACGAGATGGCCTCCCGCGGAGAAGCCGAGGACGCCAATCTTGTGCGGGTCGATGTGCCACTCGGCGGCGCGGTAGCGAACGAGGCCGATGGTGCGCTGGGCGTCTTCGAGCGCGATGGGCGATTGCGGATAGGCGCCCCAATAGGGATGGGACCGCGGAGCCGGCACGCGGTATTTCAAGAGCACGCAGGTGATGCCTTTCGAAGTCAGCCAGTCACAGGCTTCGGTGCCTTCGAGATCGATGGCGAGAATCTCGTAGCCGCCGCCTGGAAAGACAACGACCGCGGCCCCGGTATTCTTTCCCTTTGGCGAATAGACGGTCATCGTGGGCCGGGAGACGTTTGAGATAGCGACCCAAGGCTTGCCGGCTACGGAGTCCTCGGGTTTGGTTGTCGTCTCGACGGATTCGGGCGCTTTGGTGGGGCGCGGGTCCGGCGGCGTGGAGGGCCAGATGGGGATTTGGGTGTGGCCGGGCGAGGGCTGCCAGACGGGCTGCTGCGCGGCGAGAGTGGCGAGGGCGGAGAAAACGCAGAGGGTCAGGAGAAGAGGCTTCATCGCGGTTCCTGCGGAAGGTGGAATTCTGAGGCGAGCGTGAGTCGCCATCCTACGGGCTTTCGGTGTGGACGCGGCTGAGGAAAGCGGGAGAGGTACCGTGAGAGACAACCCGGAGTCAGGCTTTTAGCGATGCGAGGACTTCGTAGCGGACGCCTTCGGGCAGGGTGCGGCTTTGGTAGAGGTGGACGCAGTCGGCGTCGAAGATGCGCGGGGCGGAAGGTGGGAGGATGAGCTGACGATCGGTGAGGCGAGGTGCGGCGCGAAGGCGGGCGAGGGTGATGTGCGGGTTGTAGGGGCGGTCGTCAAGCGGGAAGCCGCAGCGGACCATGCGTGCGGCGACGTCGGCCTGGAGGCGGAGGAGTGCGGAAGTGGGTTCGACCTCGGCGAAGAGCACGCCAGCGCGGGGGAAGCTGCCGAGTCGGGTGATGCGGAGGTGGAGTTTCGGCGGATAGAGGTGGTCGAGTTCGTGGAGTATGGCGGGGAGCTTGTCGTCGGCGACGCTGCCGAGGAAGAGGAGCGTGAGGTGGATGTTGCCGGGTGGGATCCAGCGAGCGTCTTTCAGTCCGGTGGCTCGGGCGATGTGTGCGAGCGACCGGGCGAACTGGTCAGGGACCGGCAGGCCGAGGAAAAGACGCATGGGAGTTGGACGGTACGAGGTCGCTTGGAGCGGCTACCAGAGCACCTTGACGGGATATGCGGTGAATGCGGCGTCGTGGGTGAGGATCGGGAGCGACTCGGTGACGGCCTGAGCGATGAGGAGGCGGTCGAATGGGTCGCTGTGATGGGCAGGGAGGGTTTCGAGTTGGAGAACGTGCTCGTATCGGATGGGGAGGAGTTGCATGTTGTAGTTTTCCATCTCGTCGCGGAGGTAGGCGACGGAGGAGCCGAGCGCGTTCAGTTTGCCGGTCTTGATCTTGATGGAGAATTCCCAGAGGGAGACGAGGGAGAAGTAGAGCTCGTGTTCGTCGGACTTGAGTATCTGTTTTGCGAGGCGGGAGCTTCGGTGATCTCCGAGAAGATCCCAGAGAAAGACGTGGGTGTCGACCAGCACCTTCATTTGGATTTCTTCTTGCGCGATGGAGATGGGCCCGGCTCAAAGGTAAGCAGGGGGTCATCGGTTTCGAAGAGCTTTTGGATTTCCAGGTCGGTTTCGGGGGAGAAGGCATCTGGAGCCATCCAGAGTTTGCCGATGCCGGAGCCGCGAAGGTGCTTGCGCGACTTGCGTGCGGGCGGAGTGACCAGCACCAACTTTACGGCCGGCTTGCCGTTGCGCGCGATGATGACCTCTTCCCCGCTCTCCGCTGCGGCGATGAGTTTGGAGAGGTTGGTCTT
>DASWCA010000567.1:0-3350 GCA_036390355.1 Acidobacteriaceae bacterium | reverse complement strand
TGCCCCGCCAGCATACAGGACTGCGTGGGCAGCGAGGCTATTTCGCTGCAGGTTGAGGGAAGGTTGGGGAGCGGGTGGCGGTGGGATAGACGGCCACGCTGCGGTGTCCGGCAACATCGACGCTGCGCACCGCGAAGATGACGTTGTCCTTGGAGATGGGGATAGTGATGGCGGTGGCGTTGTGGTCGGCGACGGGCTGGACGTTAGTCCACGTGGGAGCGTCGGTGTCGCGCGAGACGATCTCGTAGGTGGCGTTGGCGGGGAAACCGGCAGGCGCGGCCCAGGTGAGCTGGGTGTTGTTATCGACGGTGGAGGTCAGGACCTTGACGGTCTGCGGCGGGCCCGGCGCGAGGGCGAGAGTGGCCAGTGTGGCGGCGTTCAGCCGCGCGACGTTGGCGACGTAGCTGAAGTCCACATACTGAATCAGATCGCCGAACTGAACTTGCCCCTTGCTCCCGTCGGCGTTGGTTCCATCCGCGATGCGGACGTTCTGGTGCTGGTGGTTGAAGTTCTCACGCCACTCCGTAAAGCGGACGGCGGGGAAGCCCTGCAGGTTGAAGCTGGTGTGATCGCCGCCGCGGAGGAAGCGGTCGCGGCGGAAGATGAGCACGGGATGGAAGGCGGGGTGGGCGCGGCGATTGGCGCTGGGGAAATCCGGGCCGCCGAGCATACCTCTGGGCGCTTTGGAGTAGGTGGTCGAGACATCGAGGATGGCACGTGCGAGTTCCCGCGAGGCCGAGTCGGACTCAGCGCCAACGGTCTGGATCTGGCGGAGCTGTTCGAGCGTGGCAGGGCCGGGAACGCCCTCGGAGAAGACCCGGACCGTGGACTTATCTTGCAGGGTCTCGCCGGGTGTAGTGTCGCCGCCGACGATGTCGTTGTTGAGCACGGCTTCGAGGTCCCAGCCTTCGGACTTGGCCAGCTTCGCGAGATGCGCGCTTCCGTTCAAGCCCTGCTCCTCGCCGGCGACGGCGACGAAGACGATGCTGGCGGGAAACTTGATTCCGCTGGAGGAGAGGACGCGCGCGCACTCGAGCGAGACGGCGACTCCGCTGGCGTCGTCATTGGCTCCCGGCGCGGGATCGTGCGTGTTGAAGTTGTCCGAGTTGCGCGAGTCGTAGTGGCCGGTGACCAGCACTCGCCGCGCAGCCTGGCCGGGATCGGCTCCGTGCAGCACAGCGTAGATGTTGACGATGCGCGTGGGTTTGGTGATGCGCGGGACGGCCGTGGTCTGCGGCGGCTCGATGAAGTCGTCGCGCTTGACGTCGAGGCAGTTGCCGCAGGCCGCGGAGATGCGGTTGAACTCAGCGAAGATCCATTCCGACGCGGCGATCGCGCCGGTGTTAGGCGGGAGGTCGGTATCGAGGCTGGAGAGAGTGCTGCGGTTATTGAAGGTGACCAGCTTGGCGATGTCGGCCTGAATGCGCTCGGGGGAGATCTTCTGGAGCGCTGCGGCGACGACGGGATCTGCGGGTGCGGGCGCGATAGGCTTCTGCGCTGGCGCGGCGAACGACACGAGGAGGCAGACGGCTGCGAAGGCGGCGGCAAGGGAAGGGCGCATGGCGCTATTGTCGTCGATTCCCTCAGCGGAGGCCAGCAGGCCGCCACATAAGAATGCAGTTGTGGGAATCAAGCCTGCCCAAAAGCCATAGGGGCCGCCTAAGCGACCCTATGCAATACATGAGCGATTCGCCCGGGTAACAAGTTCTTCCGGCAGCTCCAACCGCTCACATCAATTATCGACCATAATCCTGGTCCGTCAAGATTGACTCTTGACCATCGACTTTTTCCGTGCTGCGACATTCGTGCTCCCCGTGGGCGGCGTCCGTCGATTCGAGCAATTGCCGGCTTGACTTCGCGGCGGAGGTCTACTCATACTATCGGTGGCGGGTGTGCCGGTTCGCGAGTTATTCCAGGGCAAGGCTTTTGGTCTGTTTTGGGGCGGTGGCGCTCAAGCTTTTTTCCTGGGTGAGGGGGCGAGTGCCGTCGGCGTGGTTTTCTTTTTTTGCTGCAAACTACCGGCACAAGTTTTCGAACGTCACAGGAACTGCAAAGATACTCGTGACCACACGGGCATCTGATGGACGAAATTGATCTTCTAAGGTGCTGCGGAGGCTTCTCATGGCTGTTGTTTGTCCCGAATGCGATAACCCGATCACAGTCGATACCGACGAAGTGGAAGAGGGCGAAAAGGTATTGTGCGACGAGTGCGGGATGGAGCTTGAGGTGGTCTCCGTCGATCCGCTTGAGCTTGCCCCTATGGACGTCTCCGGTTACGACGACGAGGACGACACGCCGGCAGTCGATGAGGACGAAGAGTAGCCGCGCGCGGCGCGTACCACAACAATAGCGGTGGAGGCGGGTATACTTAAAGTATGACCAGTCTCGGGCGTGTTTTGAATCCGTTGGGCCGGCTTTCCCGCAACATCGTTGTTATGTGCTGTCTGGGCACGGTGGCGGCAGGTACGGTGTGTGCTCCTGTGCTCCTGGCGCAGGATCAGCCGCGTGTGGTGCAGGGCAAGGTGGTCGACAAGTCCGACGCCGGGCTGAAAGGCGCGACCGTCTATCTGAAGGACGGCCACACGCTTGCGGTCAAGAGCTACATCGCCAGCGACGATGGCTCCTATCGCTTCGGCCAACTGCTGGCCAACGCCGACTACCAGCTCTGGGCGGAGAGCGATGGCAAGAAGAGCGCAGTCAAGAACATCACCTCGTTCGACACGCGCAAAGAATTCAACATCAACCTGAAGATCGATAAATGACAGTTGCTGGTTGTTAGTTGTCGACGCGATCGTTGTGGCTTGGCGGCTGGCTGGTAACCACGATGCGAACGGCGGCATCGCTGCGGTTGATGGCCTGATGAAGCTGGCCGGGCGCGATCTCCAGGCCTTCGCCGGGTTGCAGCGTGAAGTCATGATGCTCGACGGCGAGAGTGAGCTGGCCGCTAAGGACAAAGAAAAACTGGCGCGCGTGGACGTGATGGTGCGGCGTCTCGGACGTGCCGGGCGGCATCAGCTCTTCGATGATGTTGATCTCAGGCGCGCGGACGAGGTACCAGGCGTCGCAGTCAGTGTTGGACGGGCCGCCCCAGGTGTAGTGTTCGGCGTTGGCTGCGCTGACAATGTTGGCTGGCATGCGTGATTTTAGCAAAGCACAACGCAATCTCTGTGATCTTCTGCGCCCGTTCTTTGCAGCTTATTCGATTTGCTTGAGATGCTTTTCCAGACTTCTGCCATCATCGTGGCGGGTTCCTTGATGAGGAGTTGCGGCTATATCTAGAGGGCGTCTTTGAGCCATTGGGGGAGGTTCGGGTTTTGCTTGAGGCGGGGGAGGAAGGTGGTGTCGTCGAC
>DASWCA010000566.1:0-1732 GCA_036390355.1 Acidobacteriaceae bacterium | reverse complement strand
CACAATGCCGCAGTAGAGCCGATCTGCCGCAAGTATCTGAACACTCGATCGCAACTGATGCCGTACTTGTACTCCGCCGCATGGGAGACGCACACCACAGGCATTCCGCTGATCCGCAGCCTGGGGCTCGAATTTCCAGAGGATCCCACCGCGTGGGCGACGGCCGATGCTTATCTCTTCGGGCCAAGCCTGCTGGTTGCGCCGGTCTTCGAACAGGGAGCAACGGAACGCAAGGTCTACCTGCCAGCGGGTGGCTGGTACGACTTCTGGACAGCGAAGAGGATCGAGGGTGGCACGGCTATGACCGTGCCGGCCTCGCTCGAAACGATACCTCTGTTCGTGCGTGCCGGCTCTATTGTCCCCACCGGGCCCGTGAAGCAGTATGTGGGGGAACCTTCAACCGAGCCGGTTCGGTTGACGATCTATCCAGGAGCCGATGGACGTTTTCAACTCTACGACGATGACGGTCTGAGCTTCGCCTACGAGAAGGGAGCGTTTGCGATTGTCGACCTGGAATGGGATGACGCAAGCAAGATGCTGCACTATAGCGTCGCCCGCGATGGGCTTCTGCCGGCGAAGGAGCTGACGGTCTCGCTGCGCGGCGGTGAGTCGAAACGTATCACGCCTCGGCGAACCGCCCAATCGATGGAATTCTAGATTGCTCAATTGCTGCCCCCGCGGCGTCATTCTGATTCGAAGAGTCAGAACTCCGTATTCGCCTTATAGTCGCTGCATTTTTCCGAATGTTCGTATTGGATACAACAATGTATACTTTCGTAACTCAATCACCGCTCACTCAACAGGAGTCCTCATGACCTTCGCCATGCGAACCTCCACCCGTAACGCTGCAGCGACCGCTGCCATCTGCCTTCTGTCCCTTACCTCCTACGCGCAGGGAACTCTAGCGGACTACCAGCGCGCGCACGACTTGCGAGCCAAATCCCGCGACCTCGTCGTGAACACTCCGGGAGCGGCAACCTGGATCGGCGACTCCGACCACTTCTGGTATCCGAAGACGGTCAAGGGCGGAACCGATTTTGTGCTGGTCGATGCGGAGGTTGGCGCAAAGAAGCCCGCCTTCGATCAGGACAGGCTGGCCGCCGCCATCTCCAGCGCGACCGGACATCCCTACACCGGTCTCAAGCTCCCCTTCGCACCCGTGCAGGGACGTCCTGGCGCCCGTCCGGCGCCGGACGCCATTGCGACCACCGCTCCGCTAACCTTCCTAGATGGCGAGCGCTCAATCCAGTTCGGCGTCGACGGTTCACTTTACAAGTGCAGTCTCTCGGATTACACCTGCATCAAGGGCGGCCCCATCCCGCGCGGCGGTCGCCCGGACCGCAATGCCGCGCCCGAAGACCCATCGCTGTCTAATCCGGAGGCCAGCCTCGAAGGACTGGGCGGCGACCCTGTCGACGGGCTCGAGTATCAGCCGCCCGCGCCTCAGGATGGCGATCAAGGTCGCTACCGGGGAAGACCGCGCGCTTGCGCTCCATCTCCGCCGTCCCAGCAGTCGCAGCAGTCCCTGCCCTATCCGCCTCGCGCCGCTCGTGCAGGCGGCGCCGGCCAGCCTCCATCGGTTCCGGCTGAAGTCTGCGCCTCATTTGACGGCAACTACGAGGCTTTCGTCCAGAACTTCAACGTCTTTCTGAAGCCAAAGGGAGATCAGCCGGCATACCCCATCAGCTTTGACGGCTCGGAGGACAACCGCTACTCGCTCCGTACGTTAGCC
>DASWCA010000565.1:0-14248 GCA_036390355.1 Acidobacteriaceae bacterium | reverse complement strand
GCCGAACCCGTGTCGGCCTGAAAGCCTCCTGGACTATATTTGAACGTGACTCAATTGATTCATTTTCCTCTGCCAGCGTCTCATCTCGCTGTACGATAGGCAATCGGCGATGAGTGCACTTCCATCGATTGTGTTCGGCATGCTGTTGTTGAGCGTCTTCCTCCTTGGCGTTTTGACGCTAAGGCTCGCGGCCAGAAGCCGTAAGCAGCAGCTCGACCTCGCGCAACTCACTGAAGCTCTCGAGCGCAGCCGCGAATATGCGGAACAGCAGAAGAGAAAGCTGGCGCTTCGCTCCGATCTCGACAGCGTCAAGGATGAGTTCATCTCCACCGTCTCCCACGAACTGCGTACTCCGCTGACCAGCATTCGCGGAGCGCTCGGACTGCTTTCCGCGGGTCTGCTCGGCAACGTCGATGCCAAGGCGCAGAACCTGCTGCGCATCGCCTCCAGCAACACCGAGCGTCTGATCCGCCTGATCAACGACATCCTCGATCTGGAACGCATGGAATCTGGCCGCGCTCCGCTGAAGCTTCGCCGTTCCTCCATCCAGGATCTCGCCCGCGAAGCTGTCGACACCATGACGACGATGGCGGAAGGCGCGGGAATCCACCTGGAACTGACCTGCTACGCGCCGCGCGACTCGATCTACTTCGACGCCGATCCGGATCGCATCCTGCAGGTGCTCACCAACCTGCTGTCGAACGCGATCAAGTTCTCTCCCGCTGGTTCGACCGTCTCCGTACAGATCGACTCCGACCTCAACTCGGTGCTGCTCAAGGTCGTCGATCACGGACGCGGCATTCCCGCGGACAAGCTGGAGGCTGTCTTCGACCGGTTCCAGCAGGTGGAGTCTTCGGACGCCAGCAAGAAGGGCGGAACCGGACTCGGGCTCGCCATCTGCCGCAGCATCATCCAGCAGCACGGCGGCGCGATCTGGGCTCAGCCGAACCAATCCGGACCTGGCACAACGCTCTGGGTGCAGTTGTCCCGATCTGCGCGCGCATCTGACGCCACTTCGCCCGGGCTTATTGCGCCTCCGGTCGAGCGCGGCGACGGTCTCATCCTGGTCTGCGACGACGATCCCGGCATCCGCGTGGTGGTTGCCGAACAGCTTCGCCAGCACGGCTACGACATCCTCGAAGCAGGTAGCGGCGAAGAGGTGATCGCGATTGCCCGGGAACAGATGGCCAAAGCAACAAGGACCGGCGATCGCCCGTCCGTTCCAGCCATCTCGGCCATCTTGCTGGATCTCTACATGCCCGGTCTGAGCGGCTGGGACACGCTGCAGCGGCTGAAGGAGTTTCCCGCCACAGCGGCGATCCCCGTGGTGATCCTGAGCGTGATTCCGCCCGCGGAGAGGCCTTTGCTGGCCGGCGATGCGCAGGGCTGGGTGCAAAAGCCGTTCAACGAGAATCTGCTGCTGGCCGAGATCGGGCGAGTGCTCCGCACCAAGGGAGGACCTGGTCAGATTCTGCTGGTCGACCGGGATCAGGAACTTGCCCAGGTCATTCTCACCGGATTCCAGAAGGCGGGTGTGCGGATCGACCACGCATCCACGCTGCAGCAAGCGGTGGACCGATGCCTGCTTGGCCCTCCCGACCTGCTCATTCTCGACCTTGCACTTCCCGACGGCGATGGATTTTCCCTGGTCGAGTGGCTGCGCCGTCAGCCTGAATTGCACGCGCTGCCGCTCGTGGTCTACTCGAATCGCGAAGTCTCGGAAGCCGAAATGGTCAAGCTTAGCCTGGGTCCGACGCAGTTCTTCAGCAAAGCGAAGGTCAAGCCCAGAGAGGTCGAGGAACAGGTGCTTGCCATGGTTCATCGCCTCCGCGATCCGGCCGCAACGCGGGTCGCTTGACTCGCATGAGAGACTTATTACTGTAATGCGCCTTATCCTGATCATCGACGACGAAGACGACATCCGCGAAGTAGCTGCACTTTCTCTTGAAGCAACGGCTGGCTGGGAAATTATCACCGCGCGCTCGGGCGCGGATGGAATCCAGGCCGCTGGCGATCCCAAACGCCGGCCTCACGCCATTCTGATGGACGTGATGATGCCCGGAATGGACGGTCCAACAACGTTCCGCCAGATGCAGCTGATTCCGGACCTTGCTGGGATTCCTGTGCTTCTGCTCACGGCGAAGGTTCAGGGAGTGGATCAGCGCCGCTTTGCTGGACTCGGAGTTGCGGGTGTGTTGTTCAAACCCTTCGATCCGCTTACGCTTGCTTCCCAGATATCGGAAACACTTGGATGGAAGGACTGAAGCTTCCGCGCTGCTAGACCACCGAAATGAGTGAAGTCGAAGATAAAACCGCTTCTTTGCTTGCAGCGCTCTGGTTGCGCGTCCGTCCGCTGGTGGAAGAGCGGCTGGCGACGCTCGACCAGGCTGTCGCGGCGAATCCGCTGCCGGAACAGTTGCGGAAAGATGCGGCGGGCAGCGCGCACAAACTGGCAGGTTCGCTCGGCATGTACGGCTACGACGAGGGAACGCGGATTGCACGCGAGATAGAGCTTCTGCTCGACTCTGGCTCAGCCGACACTACGCGTCTGGAAGCGCTTGTCGCTGAATTGCGCGGATCGATCTCTCCGATTGCTTAGCGCTTAATGCGATTGGCGCACCGCCCATTCTGCGACATCCTGTGCTGCTTCAAAGCCTTTGTACTCGCGCATCTTGCGGCCGTCCGCGTACTCGTTATAGAACCAGGGATCGACGACAGCGAGGACGGTCCCTTTGCCTACGTGTGAGACTGCGATCATGATATCGCCGTGGTCGGTTACGGCGGGCTTGGCGGGGCCACTGACGGTGATCGTGCCGGTGTCCTTCATGTAGGCCTTGAAGCCTTCGCCGAAGATTCCTGTGCCGGGCGGAATGATGACCTCGCCGGTGGAATGATCGGGCTCGATAACGTGGTGCGACAGGACCGGATTGAAGTGGATTCCGAAACGGTCGCTGAGGGTGTTGAAGTGCTCGAACTCGGTGTTGTCGCGATCGTTGGAGAAGAGCAGGAGCACGCCGCCGGCTTTGACCCAGGCTTCGATGGCGTCGCCGCTGGCCTTGTCCATGTAATGCGGGTTGGGGGTCTTGGATGGAATGTCGGGTGAGGCGATGATGTAAATTTGCGCTTTGCCGAGGTTGGCTGTGGTGGGCGCGTCCTGCTCGGTGGCGAGCGTGGCGCCGTAGCGCTGGAAGGCGCGGCCGAACAGGGAAAAGCCGTTGTTGGAGTCGTCGTCCCACTTGTAGTGGAAGAGTTCCGTCTGGCCGAAGGCATTCTTGCGGGTCTGCGAGTTGAACCATGCGTCGACCAGCACGGTTGCCCTCCGCGTTGAGGCCTGCGGTGTGGCGGAGTGGTAGTCCTTGGAGCTTGGAAGCAGGCCTGTCTTCGCTGGGCCTGCGGGCGCGTTGATTGCCTGCTCCATCTCGGAGCCGGCGAGGAGGAACGCGCCAACACCTTTGGCGTCCTGATCGACGACGGGCTCGTGGATGTAGTAATCGAAGTCGCCGGAGCGGTAGGGCTTGCCGCCGAGTCCGCCCACTTTGACAGTTCCGTGGAGAGTGAGTGTGCCGTCGGGGTTTGTCGTGATGAACTGCTTTTGGATCCCTTCCCAGGCGCGTTTCGCCGCGGCTTCGTCGGCTCGCGGAAGGTAGCGCATGCGGACGCCCTTGGCCAGAGCGTAGGTGAACATGCAACTTGCAGAGGCTTCGAGGTAGTTACCGTTCGCTTCGTGGGCGATGCCGACACGGACACTGCCATCGGGCTGCTTCTGGGCCAGAGGTCCGTTGTGGGGAGGACGGCTCATGACCTGCCACCACAGGCCGGATTTGGCGTCCTGCGCCTTGACCACCGCAGCCATGGTCCGGTTCAGAACAGAGACCAGGGCGGCGCGCTGCGGATGATCGGCGGGGAACCAGTCGAGCGTGTCGACCAGGGCCATCGAGTACCAGCCCATGGCGCGGGCCCAGACTTCGGGGCTGAGGCCGGTGGTCTTGTCGGCCCAGGGCATGGACTTCGACTCGTCCCAACCGTGGCGGAGGAGGCCGGTTTTGGGGTCGCGCATGTGCTCGTCCATCAGGAGGAACTGCCTGGCGATGTCGTCGAATTCGGCCGGCTCCTGGAAGGTGGCGGCGTAGGCTGCGCGGAAGGGCTCGGCCATGTAGGCGCCGTCGAGCCACATCTGGTTGGGGTAGATCTGCTTGTGCCAGTAGCCGCCGCTTGCGGCGCGCGGCTGGATGGCAAGCTGTTCGTGGAGAAACTTTGCGGCTTTCGCGTATTTCGGCTCCAGCGTGACGCGATAGACGAGCAGCGTGGCCCGGCCCATTTCAATGTCGTCGAGGGTGTGGCCATCGGCTTTATAGCCGGTGATGATTCCGTCGGCGGTGACGTACTTGTCGACTGCGGCCTTAATGTAGGCGAAGTCGTCGCCGTTGGCGGTGGTGTGCCATACGCCTGCCATGCCGTCGAGCAGGACGCCTTCTTCGTAGGCCCACTGACCCTTGTTGTTGACGGTCGAGACCATTCCTGCGGGCCACTGCTGGAGAACGGTTGCGGCCATCTTCTGGGATGGAGACGCTGGTGTGCCTTGTGCTGCGGCGGTTGCGGCCAATCCAATCGTCAAGGTTGCTGCGAGTACTTTCACCAATTGCACGGTCCATTCCTCTTGATTCTTAGGTTGCCGTCCAGCATACCGCTTGTGGCGAGTTGTCAGTTCTCAGTTCTCAGTTTTCAGTTTTCAGCGATCGGCTGTCAGCGGTCGGCTGTCAGCCATCGGACGGGTGTAGTTGTGTCAAGGGTTTTGCAGTTCGAAGGAGGCGAAGAGGCTGATTTCAATGGCTTTCGCAAAGAATCCCGGAAGCGGGGCGGGAGGGCTGCCCTCACTCCCGGGATTTTCCGACCTGGGGTAGGTTCTTTGATTAGTTCTCGCGCCTGGCGCTGTCAGCATCCTTTGCCAGATCGTGCATGACGGAGAAGAAGGCTGAGGACTGGCCGATGAAGAGTCCCATTGCCGTCAGGAAGTTGAGCGCGCCCATCGCGACTCCTCGTGTTTCGGTGGGCCGAATGATGGAGCATGGCGGGAGCTTGCGGCTGAGGAATGGGCAAGGCTCGGGCATGATGAGGTTGGTCTGGAAGTCCTCGCCACCAAACGGCGAAGAGTTCAGGTCGGGGAAGGTTACGGATACTTTTGTGACCGGGTCTATGGCGGTAAGGGGAGGAGCGTTGCCGGCCTTGTCCGCCCAGGTTTGGAAGTGCATCGTTTCGGTTGGGCCGATGCTGATGAGAATCCGCAGCACTTCAACGCTGCTGGCTCTCTGGGCCATTGAGGGATAGAGGCTGTTGCCGCCCTGTTCGATGGTTGGCATGTGGAAGCCGGCGGTGTTGGCGATGGCCTGTAGGAAGTTCGGATCCTTGGTGTCGGCGTCGGTCCTGGGAATGGCGGTATGGCGGCCGACGGCCAGGGTTGGGATTGCCTGGGGAAATGTGAAATTTGGATCAAGGTCAGGGTTATGGCTGTCGCTTCGGTAACGCGTCCACCAACTGGTGTCGAGCGTAAGTTCCATCAGGTTTGTAAGTCGCAGTTTTCCGCTGGAGCCAGTTGCGGTGCTGCCGGGTAAGGTGCGAAAGGGCTCGAGGTTTACCGGGTTGGCGCCGTTTGCAGAAAGATACGCGTTGAGGAAGTTATGGTGGGTGAATTCATCGTCGGTGTTGTCGTGGACATACTGGGACATATCGGCGTCGAGCATCGAGAGGGCGGCGGTGAAGGCAGGATTTCCGGTTCCACCGGGGACTTCGCTGTCCGGGATGCCGCACAACTCGTTGTACTGCACCCAGAAGTCGGTCTCCAGGATTTCCGCTGCTGCGGCGAAGCGAAGCAGGGCTGCATCTCCACTCGAGAGGCGACCGCCGTTTCCCATTGACTCGTTCTCCGCGAGGAGTGTCGAACTATTCGCCAGGAGTCCGATGCCGGCGGTGGCGACACCTGCCGCGGACAGACTTTTTTTCACGAACGTGCGTCGATCGATTTCGGCTTTCATGTTGTTCCACTGGTCATACATTTAAGAGCCCTCCATGGTTGGGAAGGGTGAACCTTACTCAATACAGCATGTGTCAGGGAAACGTCAGAAAGTTGTCACTTGATATCTGATATTTAGTCGCGATGGTCAGGAGGTGAGCTTAGGCCCAATCGGCTAAATAACTTGGAATATTTCTGGGGATTGCAAGGAATTTGAGCGCATCGCCGCGGCGTTTGATTGCGCGCAAAATGGTGCCCCGGAGAGCAGGGAATAGGTCGGCCGGACTACACCGCTTTGCGCTGGAAGGTCGTCTTCTTGGTGTTGGCGAAGGAATCCTTGGCCTTGAAGGATGCCGCGGACGCTCCCGGCTGCGGCTTGGCGCCGGTCTTTACCTGGGCGGCTTTTTCGCGCGCCGATTGAAGCTTCTGCGCCTTGCGGCTCAGTCCGCCGATCTTCAGCTTTCCTGGTTGCGGGATGAAATCGCTCATGGAGAAATCTTCTCATGGTTGGGATTGGCGGTCACCCTCGGGAGAGGGTTTCGGGAGGCGGCGTCACTGGTTGTTCACGGGGTTGATGGACGGGACAAATGCGGGGATTCTTCCCCTTCCCCTTCGCGCTGCTCAGGGTCAGGGACAGAATGACAAGCGGAAGGGTTTGTACAAGCGGAGGGTTTAGCGAGTGGCGTCGGTTTTTATTGACGTTGAGGTTGCGACGAACTAAGTTAACTTCGGGCCAAGCAACCATTTTTCGTCGCTCCGGGAGCGTGATCCATGAATCACACGGCCCTTTCGTTGGCAGCACCATTTCGACTCCTTCTCCTCGCGGTCATTCTTGGCTTCGCATGCGGCGGCGCGCTGGTGCAGGCGGCGGATTACACCAACGATCTGCCGTCGGTCGAGCGCGTGAAGGCTGAGATCAAAGGCTCGGACGCGACGGACTCGCTGGCGCGGCAGGTCGCAGTCTTCGAGTACCTGCAGGTCTACATCCAGCGCATCAAGCAAACCCGCGACTACCGCGGACCCTACTCGCCCGGCGAGACGAAGCTCCTGACCGACTACGCGAAGGCCCAGTACGACCTGACGCAAAGCTACACCAAGACCCACACCCCCGGGGAAGTGGCCGCCTTCAACCAGAAGGAAGGCAACTATTCGATGAATAACGCCCTGGACTGGATCAAGCAGCTTGAAGGCACGCAGGCTGCTGACACCTACAAAGGCACCGAAGCCGCGCTGGCGGCATCGTCCAAGGCCTTCGAAGAGAAAATACAACAGGACCTGAAGCAATTCAACTCCTCCACTTCCGGCGGTTCTCCCAACTCCGGCGGCGGCGGCCTGCTCGACGGGCTCCTGGGCGGCGGTGGAGGAGGTCCTCTCGATGCAAGCCAGAAACGGTGCCTTGAGCTTGGCGGCTCCTACAACGAATGCGCAGGCGCGTTGATGGGCGTGTTCAATGCCGTGGGCACTCTACTAACCGGCAGCAGCGTAACCGGCTCAAGCGGGCCGCCGCCCCTGAATGGCGTGATCCTGGTCGGCATGTATCACAGCCGGACCGACCTGCCCGAACTCGCCCTGACCTGGGACGGCAATGTCTCCCTGCAGAAGTGCGGCACCCTGGTCGATGCCAACCACACGTACACCCTCCGCAAGTCCGGCGGAACGACTCAGATCGTGGTGGCGAACGAGCCGGATCCCATTGTGCTGACCATCCGCGCCGATGGCTCGCTCTCCGGCCCCGGCTCTATCCAGGTCAAGGGCAACATCATCACCGGCTACCACAACGAATATGTCTGCACCAACGGAAACTGCACTACCAGTTCAACCCCTGTCTACGGTCCCAAGATCGACCGGTGCGCCCTTAGCCTGCTCGCGCCGCAGCCTCCGCCACCACCGCCCACACCTGTAAAAGAAAAAGGGTTCATGGATGAAATGGCGGATGAAATGGTCGGCGCGGGCACTCCCGTGGCCACCATCTATGGCCTTCGCATTACCGGAGACTACGCCGCCTCAACCGGCATGAAGCTCTCGTTCAATAACAGCTTCGTAACGCTGGACTGCGGACAGGCCCACGTCAAGGTTCCCTACGCCGTCGAGAGCACTGCGACGCAGTTCGTTGTCCATGTCCAGAACGGCGGCGGGGCGTTCCTGCTGGCCGTTGCTCCGGATAACACCCTCCGCGGCTCGGGTTCCACGACGGTCAACGGCAAACTGTTCTCCGCGGTGAACGGTCAAAGCGTCAGCTTCACTCCGCATTCGGAGAGCTGCAACGTCGGCGCCTTCGCGCCGCGCGGCGGGCTAAACACGATGGTTGCCTCCAACGCTCCCATGCCTTCCATGCCTGCCTACTCCGGTCCGGCTCTCGCGGCACACGCGGGGCCGACTCCCGCACCTGCCCCTGTTGCCTCCTTCGCCGCTGCCTCGCCCGGTCCGGCGCAGAACATGACGCTCGCCATTACGTCGTCCTTTCCGATTGCCAAGAATCCTCTCGCCGGACTGAACGTGGCCCTGATGAGTGAGCGATACGACATCGCACTGCGCAAAGTTGGTGGACCCATCGCCGCCGACGTGACTCCCGGTAAAGCCTTGCTGGCCTATATGGCGAACTGCGGCCCGCCAAAGAGCTGTCCCCCCTTGGCCACTGCCATGCACCCCTACTTCGTCGGCAAGGGCACCTTCGACAACAACGGCAATGTCACGGTCACTGCGCCAATCCAGCCCGGTACGTACTACGTCTTCTGTTCTGCTGCAGGGACCAAGGGGGCGCTGATCTGGGATCTTCCTGTCACGCTGAAGGCGGGCGACAACGCGATTACGCTAACGGCTACGAATGCCGAACTGGTCCAGTGACCACGGTCAGCATTAGTGCTGGTGCGTGAGGGTGATCTCGTGGTGGGGATGGCGCCTTCGCTGAGGATCATACTGGCTTGGCCGCCGAAACTGTACCCCGCTGCCTTGACGCTTCGAATGCAACGAAGTATCTTCCTTACCTCCGGGCAAAATATGTTTTCACTATCGGGAGCGTGATCCATGCACGACTCGGTCCTTTCGCCAGTGGCAGCATTCCTGTTGCGTCCACGCCGGCTTTTCTTCCTTGGCGCTCTCTTGTGTTTTACGTGCATCGGCGCACTCACGCAAGCGAAGAGCGCCGACTACACCGACGACATGCCTTCGGTCGACCGGGTCAAGGCCGCGATCAAAGGGTCCGACGCCGGCGATACGCTCGTGCGCCAGTATGCTGCCTTCATCGGCCTCAACAAGCACATTTTTGACATCAAGTTTGAACGCACGATCGACGGCCCTTACACAGCCGGCGAACTGCGCGTCAGGAACGCTTACGATCTCGCTAAGAACCAAATCGAGCAGGAGTACGCCAAATCCCACACGCCCGAACAAGTGGCGGAATTCAATAGACTTTGGTTCCGGTACACGATGGACGAAAACTTATACCAGACATGGAACAAGCTGATTGGACCGCAGTCCAGGGCTGCGATCAAGAGTACGCAGGATGCCAATGCCGCCAGGGGCAAGGCCTACTACGACAATGCGATGGCCCAATACAAGCAGGACAGTGCGGCACAGCAGGCCGGCAACCGTCAATTCGCTCAAATGGAGGCATCCGTTTCCGGAGCAACCCAGCTCTCCAACGATCCCACAGCGGTCGCTACGCGCCGCTGTCTTGAACTTGGCGGAAACGACGTTGGCTGCATGGGCAAGGGCTTTATGTCGGGCGTCATGGACCTGGTCGGCTTCGGTACAAAAACGCAGGAAGCCCTCAGCGGACCGGGCAGAGCCGGCGTAGTTCTGAGTGGACTCTATAAAAATCCTGCGGTGACTGCCGCCCTCACCTTCGGCGAGGGCGATGTCTCGCTCGACGGCTGCGGCAAGCTGCTCGCCGGCAAGCACAACTACACCGTCGATAAGCGGCCCGGCTCGCTCCAGGTTACTGTCCAGAATGAGCCCCACCCGATCGTGCTCACGATGCGATCCGATGGTGGCTTC
Source organism: Acidobacteriaceae bacterium (assembly GCA_036390355.1). Taxonomy (GTDB): domain Bacteria; phylum Acidobacteriota; class Terriglobia; order Terriglobales; family Acidobacteriaceae; genus Edaphobacter. The sequence continues at coordinate 4,245 of DASWCA010000565.1, read as the reverse complement.
ACCGGCCCCGGTTTGATCGATGTCAAGGGCAACATCATCATCGGGTATCACACGGTCACCACCACACAAATGATCAATGGCGTTCGCGCCGCGCCCGACCAGTGCAACGGACCCTGCCAGACCTCCGCCTCGATCCCCGACTACGCGTCCGCTACGGCACGCTGCACCATCGGCTCGCTGAACATGCCGTCTAGTCCCAAACCCGCCCCTGCCGCTGGGCAACCTGCAGGCGACTCCGGCCTCATGGGCATGCTCACCGGCGTCCTTGGCACCATCGCTCCCGGAGCCGGCGAGGTCGGCTTGCGCATGACCGGCCAGTATGGAAGCGGCATGCTGCTGCTGGATTTCAGCGGAAACTCGCTCGTCCTCGACTGTGGCCAGGCCCACGTACGCCAGCCCTACGCGGTCGAAAATGCGCCCAACGCATTACTGGTCCATGTCAACAACTCCGGCGGTCCGTTCACCCTCGCGCTGCAGCCAGACAATACCTTGCTCGGCTCCGGCGCCACTACGGTCAATGGGAAGCTGGTGACGGGAATGAACGGCGACAACGTCGCCTTCGCTCCGCATAGTGAGCGCTGCGATGTGGGTACTTTGCGTCCGAAGACCGGCTCCAGGGCTGTGACCTCCGTCGCTGCCGCTTCGCCCCCACCTGCCCCCGTCGCAAGCACATCCGCTGCGTCGGCCTCCACCGCTGGCATAAAGCTCTCCGTCTTCACGTCCTTCCCGGGCGGTCCGAACCTGCTCACTGGCAGGCCGGTCATGATCATGAGCGACCGCTTCGATACCATCATGCGCAAAGCCGGGGCGCCGCTGGCAGCCAGCACTAAAACCCCCGGCATGGCCTTGCTGGAGTGGAGCAGCAACTGCCTCCCACCCAAACCACCTAACGCGCAGTGCAACGCGATCAGCGGCGCAATAAACCAACACATGGTCGGCCAGAGTGCCACCTTCGACAGCGCCGGTAAGGCCATCCTGGTTGCTCGGGTCCCACCCGGCTCCTATTTCGTCATGACCAACGTTAGCAAGGGCGCCAAGGCCGGCGTCCTGGTCTGGGACATGCCCGTTACGCTCAAGGCTGGCGACAACACCATCACACTCAGCTCTTCGAACGCTGAGTTCATACCTTAGAGCAGAACCACAGCATTAGTGCTGGAGAGTGAGGGCGATCTCGTGGGTGGGGATCGCGCCTTCGCGGAGAATCATCCAGGAGTTGCCGCCGCCGGAGAGGTCGACGATGGTGGTAGGGACGGAACGGGGTGTGGAGCCTCCGTCAACGATGAGGGGAATCTGGTCGGCGAGCTGGGCGCGGACGAAGTGGGCGTCGGTACACTCCGGCATGCCGCGGAGGTTTGCGGAGGTGGCGGTGATGGGCAGGCCCAGCCCGGCGACTACGGAGCGGGCGATGGGGGACTCCGGGACCCGCAGGGCGACGTTGCCGGTGTTGGCGGTGACGCGGAGGGGCAGGCGGGCTCCGGCTTTCACGACGATGGTGAGCGGGCCAGGCCAGAAGCGTTCGGCGAGGCGGTCGAAGGCGGTGTCGATATCGCGGGCGAGGCCGTAGGCCTGGGCGGTCTCGCAGATGAGGAGCGAGAGCGGCTTGTGGCGCGCGCGAGTCTTGATCTCGTAGATGCGCTCGACGGCGCGGAGATTGACAGGGTCGACGGCGAGGCCGTAGAAGGTGTCCGTGGGCAGCGCGGCGACTTTGCCGGCGGCGAGGCTTTCGACAACCTGGGCGATGAGTTCCGGCTCGGGTTCGTCCCGGTTGATGCAGAGTATTTCAGCCGTCAAATTTCTTCTCCTGAAGGGTACTGCGCCGTGGAAGAAGCGGCGGCGCAATCGGGGGATGCGAGAGAGGACCACGCAATTCCGCAACCATAGCATACCCCTGCCGGCGAATGAGGTGTTCGGTTGGAGGCTGTGTTCGAGTATCGACCAGAGGCGATTGAGGGCTGGCCCTGGGATGGTGGTAAGAGTCATACTGTTGGTTACGCGCATCTTTGTTATCGTCGCAATCGCAGCAGGATTGAGACGACTGCTGGTATGCCTTCGAGTTCCTCTCCCATGAGTGCATTGACGCATAGTCCGTTGCAGCGCCGGGAATCCAGTGCGGGGCTGGTGTTGCGGCGCCTGCTCGGTTTGGTGCTGCTGGCGGGGATGGGGTGGTTTTGCTGGCTTTACTTCCAGATCAAAGCGGTTGCGAACGAGGATGATGCGCGGCAAGGGGATGCGATTGCGGTTTTTGGTGCGGCGCAGTATTCGGGACGGCCTTCTCCTGTGCTGCATGCGCGGCTGGACCATGCGGTGGAGCTATATCGCGAGCAGATCGCGCCACTGGTGATCACGCTGGGCGGTGGCGGCGATCGCGACTCGGGGAGAACCGAAGGCGGAGTGGGGAGGGATTACCTTCTGGCAAACGGTGTTCCGTATGACCAGATTATTGCGGAGACGGAGTCGGTGGACACGGAGCAGCAGGTGACGCGGCTGGCGGAGATCGCGCGGCAACGGCATCTGAACACTATCGTGGTGGTGAGCGACGGGACGCATCTCTTTCGCATCCGAAAGCTATGCGAGGACGCGGGGCTGACCGTGTACACGTCGCCGCGGCCGGCGCTGGGGCATATCGACGGGATGGATAGGGCGGGACGTTATTTCCACGAGATGCTGAGCTATACGCTCCGGCGGCTGCATTTGGATGGGTGGGTACGTGGAGGTTGAGGGGAGTTGTTGGTTGCTGGTTGTTAGTTGCTGGTTGAGGGCGGGTTCGATTAGCGGATGAGGTAGTCCTGGCCGAAGCGGATGGCGAGGAGGGCGATTCCCGCGGCGAAGGCGGTTGAGGTGAAGTTGACGAGGTCGTTGCCGATGTAGCCGCGGCGCTCGACGGTCGCGCCTAGCAGACTGTCGAAGAAGAGGCCGCAGGTTCCGGCGACGAGGGCGATCCAGAACTGATCTGCATGGAGATGCATCGACCACGCGCCCACTCCAACGACAATTGTTGCGGCGAGGATGCCGGTGATGGTTCCGATCAGGCTGATTGCGCCGTCTGTTCCGGGTGGAACTCGACGAAATGTTGTGAGCAGAAACGGCGTGCCTCCGAACGCCTGACCGATCTCCGAGGAGACGGTGTCTGCTGTCGCTTCAGCAAGCGCAGCCAAAATAATGATGCACAAGACCCAATAGAAATTGATGTCGGAGATCTTTGGGTTTTGAGCAAGCCATGTAATCGCCCGATCGCCGACGGGGTTCGACAAAATGGCGGCGATGCCGAGGTTAGCAATAACCTGCGAGACGCGGCGGCCTTTGCGACTCTCTGCCAGTCCGTGTTCCATCTTTTGCTTGCGACCAGCCCGTGTGGCGAGAAAGGTGAGGAGGAATAGCGCAAGCAACGGTGCAAGGGCGGAGCGCAGGGGAGAATACATGGTTATTCCGGTGTAGCAAGTCAGGAGCAGACAGATCATGCCGCCGATGAGCGCCGCAGCCGGGGTCGCCGCACGGAGGGCCCAAGCCGCGAGTGCGAATGCAATGCTGACGGCCAGGGCTTTGGCTAGATAAAACTGCCAGGATGGCCCATAAATCAGAGTCATGTAGATGAGTTGGGCACACGCTAGCGTGATGAACGGGGCGACGATCCAGACCAGAAGGCGGGACTGGAGGCGGTCGCGAGCGGGTGGGATAGATTTGAGTGGGGCGGGTGTTTCGACGGCGGAGGCGGGGTCGGGGGTCATTCGGCGGTTGAACCTTTTATACTGGGGACTCGGTTTCCACGCACGGGGCCGGGTTGAATTACAATCAAGCCTTGAGCATAGACAGCACCAGCGGCAATGTGGGAGAAGTTTTGCATTTAGAGCAAGCGCAGTCAGCAGGGAGCGGGAACCGGTGCGGCGGCCGGAGGGCTAGTCGGATGGCGGCGGTGGCGGGGCTGGCCGCATGCGTGGGAGCGTTAGCCGGTTGCGGGAACGCGTATCGTCCGGTGCTGGCCACGATTGGCGTGGTGGGTCCGGCGGGCCAGCCGCAGAAGTACGCGGTCGCGGTATCGAGCCCGAGTCCAACCTCGAACGGGCTGATGACGCTGGTCGATTTTTCCGGCGACACGGTTCTAGTGACGGCGTCGCTGGGGGTCAATCCGTATTACCTGGTCCTGAATCAGTCCGGGACCACGGGTTACACGCTGAACAGCGACAAGACAGTGAACTCGTTTGACATAAGCACTTCGTTGATCACGAGCCAGGTGCTGGAGTCGACGCT
>DASWCA010000564.1:0-7071 GCA_036390355.1 Acidobacteriaceae bacterium | reverse complement strand
GCGCAGCCAAGCGCGAAACCCATCCACGCAGCGTATTGAATGCGGTTGACGGCGAGATGCGTGAGCAGCGCGGCGAGCCCGAACAGCAGGAACACCTGCAGCAGCGCGTCGGGACGAACCTTGCCCAGCGAGAGTTCGCGCTGGCTCGCGATGACGAGCAGCGCGATCCCGAGATAGCGCAGCGTGTATTTGTCGAGCAGGAAGTCGATGTGCGAGGTGGGCGCCTGGAGCGCAGTGCGCAGCCGGACGATGGAGTCGGTGAAGGAGATGATGGCGAGCATCTCCAGCAGGAAGATGATGAAGTTCACCCAGTAGTAGGCGCGCAACTCGCTGGCGAGAGTCGCCCGGAACAGGAAGTGCCCGAGGGAGAGAAACGCCGGGTACATGGGGTGCCAGTATCCGTTGACGATGGCGGCCCACTGGTGCGCGCGGAGGTAGTCGCCGATGTCCATGTAGTTGAGGGCGTCGCCGTCAATCTGGTAGCGGTCGTAGAGCGCGTAGCCGAAGGTGATGAGCGCGGCGAGGGCAAGGTAGATGGGGAAGAATCGGCGGAGAAGAACGGGGATGGGATAGGGTTCGCGGGGCGCATTGCGCGGAACCGGATTCGCCTGGGTGGGGGTCACCTGGGAGGGTGCTTCCATGGTGTTGATTATCGCAGAGGCCGCTATGGGTGCGTCCGTATTCCTGCCGGGCGCTAGGCGCGTCGCCAGCGTTTGGTGAGCGGGCCGTCCGAGCCGCTTACGGGATCGGAGTCCGGAAACGGCAGAGTGCGCATGCGGCCGATCGCCGACTGCGACGGCGGGCTGCGGCAGACGTCCCACTCCTGGTGCGGCGGATACGCGCCGACGACGAGGAAGTCCGGCGAGGCGTCGAGCTTGCAATGGCCGGTGCCGGTGGGAAGCACCGCAACGTCACCCGCGTTCACCGTAATCTCGTGGCCGCCTTCGCCGCCGAGCATCAGGCGTGCGTGGCCGCCGGCGAATCCGAGAACCTCGTGCGCGGTCGAGTGGAAGTGGTGGAAGTCATAAACGCCATTGCGCCACTGCGGCGGCCAGCCATTGCGCCGGAAGGCGGCCTCGAGGATCGCGGCCGGGTCCGCGCCTTTGGCGCCAATCGCGCCGCGATAGAGCAGGACGGGGAGACGCTCGTTATTCGGCATCCATCCGTTGCGCGAGAGTTGCAGAAGCTCGGGCTCTTTCATTTTCGTGTCACCGAAGCTGGGGCTGGAAGACGAAAGCCCAATGGCGGCAAGTGTGGCAGCAAAGGTACGGCGGTTGATGGGGGTCATGCGGGCCTCGTGCATGAGATGACATCGACAATGTGCGGGGTTTGATGCCGCCGAAATAAACGGGAAAACCTTCACAGAGATTTGACAAGAGCGCTTCCGCCGAGTTACTTTGCGGTACAAAGTTAGTTCGGGATGAACAATTTCAACAGAGCGCTTAGGGACATCGGCAACGGAGTACGAGCGTAAATTTTTTTGCGAGGTAACTTTACAATGCAAAGTAAACTGCACGAAGGACGGCAATCTATCGCAGGAACGTCGGCAGGACTTGCGCAATGATTGCTCCGGGAGCGCGTCCTCTCAACGTCAAGTTCATCCTGCCCGCGCTGACAGAGGCAACCGATCCGTACTGGCGGCCGATCAAGTATTCGCTCTTCCCGCCGCTGGGGTTGGCGACTCTCGCCGCATATCTCTCTCCCGATGACCGCGCGGCGATCGTGGACGAGCACGTGGAGCCGCTTACTCTGGACGACGCGCCAGATCTCGTTGTGATCCAGGTCTACATCACGAATGCCTATCGGGCGTACCGGATTGCCGACCACTACCGCAGCCGTGGCGCGTTTGTCTGTCTCGGAGGCCTGCATGTCACTGCGCTTCCCGATGAGGCAGCCGGACATGCGGACGCCATCTTTCTGGGACCTGGAGAGCAAACCTTCCCGAAGTTCCTCGAGGATTTTCGAGCGGGCGTGCCGCAGCCGAGGTATGTCTCAGCGGCGGGCCGCACGCTGGAGCGCGTCCCGCCGATTCGCCGCGACCTCATCCGGCGCGCCTGTTACCTGGTGCCGAATTCCATCGTGGTCACTCGCGGATGTCCGCAGCACTGCGACTTCTGCTACAAGGACGCATTCTTCCAGGGCGGCCGAAGTTTCTACACCCAGCGCGTGGATGATGCGCTTGCCGAGATCGCCCAGCTTCCCGGCCGTCACCTCTACTTCCTCGACGATCATCTGCTCGGCGACCGGCGTTTTGCGGAGTCCTTGTTCGATGGCATGAAGGGGATGAAGCGGCTGTTCCAGGGCGCGACGACGGTGGATTCCATTCTGCGCGGGGACCTGATCGAACGTGCCGCGGAGGCTGGCCTGCGCAGCATCTTCGTCGGATTCGAGACGCTGACACCGGAGAATCTGAGACGAAGCAATAAGCGGCAGAATTTAGGCCGCGACTACAAGGCGGTTGCCGACCGCCTGCACTCGCTCGGCATCATGATCAATGGCAGCTTTGTCTTCGGCATGGACGATGATGGCGAAGACGTCTTCCGGCGCACGGTGGATTGGGCTGTTTCCCATGGCATAACCACGGCGACATTCCACATTCAGACGCCGTATCCCGGCACGCAACTCCACGCCCGCATGGTGCGCGAAGGCCGCATGCTGACCCGCGATTGGAGACTCTACGACACCAGGCATGTCGTCTATCGTCCGGCACAACTGCAAGCCGAAAAGCTGAAGACAGGCTACGACTGGGCCTACCGCGAGTTCTATCGATGGAGTTCCGTCGCGCAGGCCTCGCTGCATCATGGCACGCTGAAGCACCAGGCCAAACACTTCTTCTACGCTGCAGGCTGGAAGAAATTTGAGCCGCTATGGGATCTGCTGATCCGCGCCCGGCAACTCAGGCGGGTGACACCGCTGCTCGAAGGCGTGCTTTCTCGCGTGACTGGAGGGAGAACTGCGCAGGAGAATGCGGTAGAGCCGGAGATATCGCAAACACCCCTGACGCAGATCATCCTGTGAGGCGAGAACTCCGATGCGATGACAACGAAAAACCCCACATCTCAGAGGCGCGAGATGTGGGGCACCCGGCTTCACCGGTCCGGGACGAGTGGGGCTGCAGTCGATGTATCTCCACATGCCAACGGCGGAATAGGAAGCAGACAGCACAACAAAAGGGCCGCGAGCGAATCGCGGCCCTTCGTTTGGTCTTTCAACTGACAACTGACAACTGACAACTGACAACCGACGTTACGCGTCCTTGACCCCATCCACAAACGCCTTCAGCTTGCGCGAGCGGCTGGGGTGCCGCAGTTTGCGCAGCGCCTTCGCTTCGATCTGGCGGATGCGTTCGCGGGTGACCTGGAACGACTGGCCGACCTCTTCGAGCGTGTGCTCCGAGCCGTCCTCCAAGCCGAAGCGCATCTTGATGACGCGCTCTTCCCGCGGCGTCAGCGTGCGCAGAACCTGCGACGTATACTCCTTCAGGTTGACAGCGATCACCGCGTCTGCGGGCGAGACGGCCATGCGGTCTTCGATGAAGTCTCCGAGATGCGAGTCTTCCTCTTCTCCGATCGGCGTTTCGAGCGAGATGGGCTCCTGCGCGATCTTCAGCACCTTGAGCACCTTCGCGACGGGAATATCCATGCGACGGGCGATCTCTTCGGACGACGCTTCGCGGCCAAGCTCCTGCACCAGTTGACGCGAGGTGCGGATGAGCTTGTTGATGGTCTCGATCATGTGCACCGGGATGCGGATCGTCCGGGCCTGGTCCGCAATGGCGCGGGTGATGGCCTGACGAATCCACCACGTCGCGTAGGTCGAGAATTTGTAACCGCGACGGTACTCGAACTTGTCGACCGCCTTCATCAGGCCGATGTTGCCTTCCTGAATCAGGTCGAGGAACTGCAGTCCGCGGTTGGTGTACTTCTTCGCGATCGATACGACGAGGCGAAGGTTGGCTTCGATCAGCTCCCTCTTGGCGCGCTCGGCATCCATGTCGCCCTGGATCATCTCGCGCTGCGTGCGCTTCAGGTCGACGATGGGCGTACCCGCGTCAAGCTCGATGCGCTCGAGATCGATGCGGCAGTTCTTCTGCTGCCGGCGATACTCCTTGCGCAGCTCTTCGGACTTCGACGCTTCGTGCTTCGCATCGAGCGACTTGATCTGGCGTTCGAGCGTGCGCATCGCATCGACCGTCTTGTTGACCTTGTCGAGCAGGCGCTTCTTCTCGGCATTCGTGTACTTCAGCTCGCGGATAATGCGGTTGATGTAGACGTGCTCACGGCCGATCAGCCAGCGATGCTTGCGCGTGTCGCGCGCCTTGGCCTTGGCATCCTTGCCGGTGGGCGCGGCGAGCTTCTCTTCAAGCGTGGCCACCTTCTTCTGGTGCTTGACGATCACATCGATGCGGCCGACGGTGGCGCGCACGCGGTGCTGCAGGATCTCTTCGGTGAGCTCTTCTTCGTCGAAGGTGACGACTTCCTTGATGTTGCGCACGCCGCGGCGGAGGTCTTCGCCCAGGCCGACGATCTCGCGGATGACGATGGGCGAGCGCGAGATTGCCTTCATCACGCGGTTCTGTCCACGCTCGATGCGCTTGGCGATTTCGACTTCGCCTTCGCGCGTCAGCAGCGGAACGGTGCCCATCTCGCGCAGATACATGCGGACGGGATCGTTGGTCTTTTCGAGTGTGCCCGGGGTGAGATCCAGTTCGACGTCGTCGGACTCTTCGCCGGCCTCGGGCTCGTACTTGTCGCGCTCGGTGCGAGCTTCACCCGAGAGCACATCGATGCCCTGGGTGTTGATGGTGGTCATCAGGTCATCGAGCTCGTCGGGCGAGGTGATGTCGCCGGGGAGCAGGTCGTTGACCTCACCAAAGGTGAGATAGCCCTTCTCTTTTCCGGTGTCGATGAGTTTCTCTATGTCGTCTTCGTACTTGTCGATTTCTTCAGCCACGGCTATGCGCGCTCCTGCTTAAAATTTTTGTGGGGCCGCCAGGGGAATCGGCGGAATCGTCCCTTGGGTGTTTCGTAGTGTGCGGGGAGCAGATACGGTGTAGACCGCGGTGGCAAAGCCCGATAACCTTAGGAAGGTCAGGGCATTCAAAGGCGCACGTCCCCAGCAGACACTAGACTACCACATTCATTTGACGGTTAGGCCCCCGGAAAAGATTCAGATGGGGACGGCGCTGATGGTCTATGAATCCGCCAATTTCTTGAGGACTTCGCGGTGCTTTCGCATAACCCGCCGGCCAGCTTTTATGGTCCGGATGTCTTCCGGTTTCATTCGAGATAGCTTGATGCCGTCGGGCCCGGTCGTGACCCAGAGCACGTCGCCCACTCCTACATTTAGATGACCGAGCACGCTTTCCGGTAGTTCGATCCCCAAAAGAGTCATCATTTACCGCGATTATTTTGACTTTGGTCACCATAAGAACCTGATTCTACCGTGACTTAGATGGAAGAATGGACTTTATTCCGCCTCCAGCCCCGGATTCGGCTGGCGGAACCGTGCGAGAAGCGCGCCGGGCTTCAGCGATGGCGGATAGTGCAGCATGCTCACCATAAACGCCCCGAAGGTATCGTGGGCGATGCGCAGCGACGCCGGCAGGACGTAGAAGTTCATCGCCAGCTCGGACAACAGAAGCGCCGCTGCCGCTCCGTAAAGTCCTTTCCAATCAGCAAGAAAGAAGCACATTACACAGGTCACGAAGGTGGCCGTGAGATAGACGGCGGCCAGTTTCTGGTGCTGGTTGGTGGCCGTCATCAGGGTGGCGCTGGTGGACCACAGCGCGTACACCACTACCACGAACAGCAGCATGCCCAGCAGCCCGCGGCTGGGCGGCACGTGGCCCCCGGTCCAGGCGTGCAGAAAGTAAGGGCCGACCGTCACGATTCCCGTAACTACAATGATTGCAACAGCCAGCGCCAACTGGCAGGCCCGGCGGTGCAGGCTCCGGACCAGGTCGATGTTCTTCGCGCCGTACGCCAGCGTCATCTCCGGCTCGAACGTGCTGTTCACCATCTGCACCATCTGCAGCGCCCCGCGGGAGACCGTGCGCGCGGCGGAGAAGATGACCACCGAAACGGGACCCAGCGCGTAGGAGACGGCCAGCAGAGTTCCCTGCATGTTCAGCGCATTGCCGACCGGGAATCCCATGAAGGCCACCGCCGGCCGCGTGAGCCGCCGGACCTCGGCGAAGCGCGCGTGCCGCCAACCAAACTCGATCCAGGGAATGTCGTGCTTGACCAGCATGCCGAGGAAGATGGTTCCGGCAATACTCGCAGCGGCATACACCAGCGCGGTGGTCCGGGCTCCCTTGCCCAGCGCGACCGAGAGCAGCGTGCACGAGAACGCGGCCAGCGCCATCGCGCTCTTGACGAAAGCTCCATACGGATAGCGGCCAATGGAGCGATAGGCGGACTGCAGAAGCTGTTCGAGCTGCGCCAGCAGGATGGAGACGGCCAGGTAGAAGATGATCCACTTGGTGTCGGTCTCGCTGATCTGGCCGATCTTCAGCATGCGCGCGGCGGGCAGAAAGTACAGCGCTCCGCTGAGCAGCAGCGTGGTGGCGGAGCAGATGGCGACGATCAGCCACCAGCAGCTCTGGAAGACGCGCAGCGCACTCATGCGATCGTCCCCGGCGACCATCATCGTCATCTCGTTTCCGGCGACGGTCCCAAACCCGGCGTTCGAGAAGGCGAGGTAGTTGGGAATGGAGTTGAGCACCAGCCATTCGCCGTAGAGCGACATACTCCAGAAATGGAGGAAGACGGGATACTGGATGAACTGAATCAGCGTCTGCGAGAGCCGCGCCACGGTGGCCGAGAAGAAACTCCAGACTAGCCGCCGTTTGGTGTGGCTATCCATTGGCCGATCCCCAATGATTGCGGAGCGCGCGGTCGATCGTGACTTTCTCGGCGATGAGCTGCGTCAGCATCGGCTGATCGCCGCGGCGGTCGGCTTCGGCGATCTGCGAGCGCAGTTCGCGCTGGCGGCGCTCCAGGCGGCGGTGTTCGAGCGTGTGCAGCGCGCCTTCGACCTGCTGGGTCAGCGGAGGATCGGTAGTCTGCG
>DASWCA010000563.1:0-4863 GCA_036390355.1 Acidobacteriaceae bacterium | reverse complement strand
AGCAAAAATAGATGTACCTAGCGTGGTTCATTCAGAGGCGAGTGGGTTTCAACGTGCGATGGGCGGTGTCAGACTAGGTTCCACGGGGCCGGGTCGACGCACGAGGTTCGACCGTTCGACCCCACCATCGCGCAGGAGCGCGCGATGAATGGGTCACCAAAATTCTTCAGGGAGTAGAAGCCATGTCCGATCACACAGACGATCTCCGCATTCACTATCAGGACGACGTGCCGCGGGGCGCGCGCATCAAGGTGATTGGCGTGGGCGGGGGCGGGAATAACGCTGTCAATCGCATGATCGCAATGGGCGTGGAGGGGGTCGAGTTCATCTCGGCCAACACCGACGTGCAGGCGCTGCAGTTGTCCAACGCGCCGATCAAGCTGCAGTTGGGCGTGAAGCTGACGAGCGGGCTGGGTGCGGGGGCAAATCCGGATGTGGGCCGGCGCGCAGCGCTCGAGGATTCGGACAAGATCATCGAGGCGCTTGAGGGCGCGGACATGGTGTTCGTGACCGCGGGTCTGGGCGGCGGGACGGGCACAGGCGCGGCTCCGGTGATTGCGAGCCTGGCAAGCGAGATGGGCGCGCTGACCGTGGCTGTGGTGACGCGGCCGTTCGCGTTCGAGGGCAAGCGAAGAATGATGCAGGCTGAGCGCGGCATGCAGGAGCTGCTGGATTCGGTGGATACGCTGATTGTGATCCCGAACGAGAAGCTGCTGGCGGTGGCGAAGGATGCGGGCTTCTTCGAGAGCTTCCGGATTGCGGACGATGTACTGCGGCAGGGCGTGCAAGGAATCTCGGACATCATTACGATTCCGGGCGTGATTAATCGCGACTTCGCGGATGTGAAGACGACGATGGCGGGCATGGGCTACGCGGTGATGGGCACGGCGACGGGCAAAGGCAACAATCGCGCGATGGATGCGGCGATTGCGGCGATGGCGAGTCCGCTGCTGGAGGCCGGCGCGATCGACGGCGCGCGCGGCATCCTGATCAACATTACGGGTTCGAGCAATCTGAAGCTGACCGAGGTGAACGAGGCGTCGACGATTATTCAGAATGCGGCGCATGAGGATTGCAACCTCATCTTCGGCGCGGTGCAGGACGAGCGCATGGGCGACGAGGTGAAGATCACCGTCATTGCGACGGGCTTCAAGCAGGAGATGCCGGAGCGGCGCGCGCGCATGCTGACCGAATCGACGATGCCTGGGGCGGATTACCAGGTGCCGATCCGGAGCCGCGGGGTAAACGCGCGAAGCAGTGAGGCGCCGGCTCTGTTTGCGAGCGAAGAGAAGGAGATTCGGCAGGCGCCAACGGGGCGACAGGTTGAGGTTGCGCAACAGATGCCGATGCCGCGGGCCGAGGCGGTTGTAGAGGCGGCTCCCGAGGCGTCCGTCGCCGCGGACGATCAGGAGATAGGAGCGGCGGACTGGACCGATGAGTATGAGGCTGACGCCAGCGCAGAACCCGAGGCGGAATTTGATGCGGAGGCCGATGACGAAGCGGACGATCAGCCAGTCATGGGCGACGACGTTCCGGCTGTGCGACGGCGGTCCGAGCCGGAGCTGGTTCCGGTGTCGGCATCGGTGTTCGACGATGACTTCTTCCGCACGACGTATGGTCCGCAGCGGCCAGGCAAGGATATGGCTTTTGTAGCGGTTCAGAGCGTATCCAGCACCGGTCCGGAGATGCATCCGGTTCCGGAACCGGCTGAGGGAGTGCGATTATTCGCCGGGGCGACAGCTTCGCAGGCGGAGCACTCGGATTCGGATGAACTTGATATTCCGGCGTTTCTCCGGCGCAGTCACTGAGTTTCTTAGCGGGAAAACTGCGCTAGCCACAGAGTAATTGTGAGGTGCGTCACACTTGATATGGAGCCTGGTTCCCGTACTATAGAAGAAGTGGATTCGAACCGGGGCCCGCAGGGTTTGACGCTGATGGCTCGAAAGAGTGGGAAAATACCACCTACGAGCTATGGCCCAAAAGTGGGGAGAAGGCATCGAATAGGGTTATCAGAGGGTTTGCCTGGGGCCAACGCTCACAAGCTCGGTAGAAGTGTAGCCGCTCCCGGATTTGCAGGAAAGTAGTCGAACAGTAAGGCAGTCAAGAGCAAGGATCGAGATCGACAGAATACAAAAAGCGCACGAATTATCCTGGAGAAACGTAAGAATGGGCCCGAAACTCAACTGGAATTCTGCAAGCCTAGTCTGCCTGGTATTTGCGATTTTGATCGGCGCACCTGTGCGCTCGGCTCATGCCGAAGCGACGGCGTTGGAGACGAGACACAGGACGGGGCTGTCCAAGAGCCTCGCGACCAAGACTGCCGGGTCCAGGACTGCCGGCTCCAAGACAGCCGCGCGAATTCATTCTGCCGTCAGTTCGCCGAAGACGGTTGCGTACCGGAGGACCCGAGGCGGTGCGCGGACGGTGCTCGCGGTACGCCGGACACGGCATCCATTCTATGAGCGGTTCACGGCGAGCTCTTTCGCCGACAATCTGACTTTGGGTGATACGACCGCGGGGGAAGATCCGGTGGTTCGCGCGGCGGCGATTGACGCGTTGGGCAATATGAATGGGACTGCGCTGGCGATCGATCCTTCGAGTGGGCGGATTCTGGCGATGGTGAACCAGAAGCTTGCGCTTTCGAGCGGTGCTGAGCCGTGTTCGACCATCAAGCTGGCGGTTTCGCTGGCGGCGCTGGATGAGGGTCTGATCACGAAGGACACGCCGGTAAACCTGGGCGGTCATTACACGATGACGCTGACCAAGGCGCTGGCGCTGTCGATCAACCCTTATTTCGAGACGCTGGGGCGGATGCTGGGCTTCGAGCGCGTGAAGCACTACGCGAACATGTTTGGCCTGGGCGAGCTGGCGGGATACAACATCGAGGGTGAACAACTGGGTGTCTATCCGGACACGGAACTGCCGGCTGCACAGGGCGGCGTGGGCCGGATGTGCTCGTTCGGGGAGAGCATTTCGATGACTCCGCTGCAGCTTGGGGCGCTGGTGTCGGCGATTGCGAATGGCGGGACGCTCTACTATCTGCAGCATCCGCAGAGCGCGGAAGAGGCTGCCTTGATGGTGCCGAAGGTGAAACGGATTCTGGATATCGCGCCGCTGATTCCGGAGATGCGCGATGGCATGGAAGGCGCCGTCGATTATGGAACGGCCCGATCGCTGCGTGCCGGTTTCCATGAATTCCCGGTACTGGGCAAGACCGGCACATGCTCGAACAACGGCACGCGGTTTGGGTGGTTCGCGTCGTATGCGGACACGCCGACGGGGCGGATTGTTACGGTGATCTTCCTTGAGGGTGGCCGGCCGACGTTTGGGCCGAAGGCTGCGGAACTGACGGGCGCGTTCTATCGCGGACTGTGGGACCGGAGCTACTTCCAGCCGAAGACGCCGCAGGTGGCGGAAGCGGCATTTCGGACTTCACGGGCAAATCCGTAAAACAGCAGCGAAGAATCGGCAGTTGGCGAGATGCTCTATCGTGAGCGATAAGTTATGGCTGTGAGCGCCATCACTGAAGACACTTGCTGATTTCGTTTTTTCTTCGCCATTTCCCAAAAACGGTGCTAGAATCCTTGTGAATTTACCCGAGGAGAATTAATAGCGTGGCCGATGATCGCAACAAGGCAATCGAAGCAGCTCTTTCGTCGTTAGAAAAACAATTTGGCAAGGGTTCGATTATGCGCCTCGGATCGAAAGAGGCGGTAGTGCCGATCGCGGTCATCTCGACCGGGTCTATCTCGTTTGACGCGGCGCTTGGCGTGGGCGGCGTGCCGCGCGGGCGGGTAATTGAGATCTTCGGGCCGGAATCCTCGGGTAAGACGACCATTACGCTGCAGATTATCGCCGAGGCGCAGAAGGCCGGCGGTCTGGCGGCGTTCGTCGACGCGGAGCATGCGCTCGACCCGGCGTACGCGAAGAAGCTTGGCGTGGACATCGATAATCTGCTGATTTCGCAGCCGGACTATGGTGAGCAGGCGCTGGAGATTGTGGAAGCGCTGGTGCGTTCGGGCGCGATCGATGTGCTGGTGGTCGACTCTGTCGCGGCGCTGGTACCGAAGGCGGAACTCGACGGCGAGATGGGCGACTCGCACATGGGCTTGCAGGCGCGGCTGATGTCGCAGGCGCTGCGCAAGCTGACCGGGACGGTGTCGAAGTCGCGGACGTGTTTGATTTTCATCAACCAGATACGCGAGAAGATTGGCGTGATGTTCGGCAATCCGGAGACGACGACGGGCGGCAAGGCGCTGAAGTTCTACTCGTCGATGCGGATCGATATTCGCCGGATCGGCGCGGTAAAAGAGGGCGATGTTGTCGTCGGATCTCGGACCAAGGTGAAGATTGTGAAGAATAAGGTGGCGGCTCCGTTCCGCGACGCCGAGTTCGACATTCTTTACGGCGAGGGGATTTCGCGCGAGGGCGATGCGCTGGACCTGGCGGTGACACACGGGATCGTCGACAAGAGCGGCGCGTGGTACAGCTTCCAGGGCGAACGCATTGGGCAGGGCCGGGAGAATGTGCGCGGCTTCCTGAAGGAGAACAAGGACGTGTTCGCGCGGGTGGATTCGGAACTGAGGAAGAAGATGGGGATTGGCGCGGCTGTAGTGCCGGCTGAGGTTCCAGCGGTTCCGATGAATGGGGCTGCTGCGGCGCAGGAAGTGGTGAAGGGGAAGAGATAGTGGTAAGTGGTAAGTGATAAGTGGTGAGAAGGACTATAGCAAAAGTGCCGTCAGTTCGAGCTGACGGCACTTTTGCGTGCAGGTGGCGATCAGTTCGCGAGGAAGGGTTTGCCGACTGGGATTACGACACGGTTGGCCGTGGCGTTGAGGACCTCGATGAAGGCGACCGCGAGGG
>DASWCA010000562.1:0-3839 GCA_036390355.1 Acidobacteriaceae bacterium | reverse complement strand
AGAAGGAAGAGTTGTCAGTTCTCCGTTAAGAGTTGTCAGTTCTCAGTTGTCAGTTCTCAGTCCGTCCCCGACAGCGGATGAGAAAGCGACTGTCCAAACGGAACAGGCTCGCACCCAACTGACAACTGACAACCGGGAACTGAGAACTGAACATACCTATCCCCACTGGCCCTGGACCTGGCCGATCCAGGCACTGCGTGTCCTCTGGATCGAACTCGTCATGCGGCCGCTGGTGTGGTTTCTCGCCGCGCCGCGTGTCACCTACGTCTCGAACCCCACCCATGACGGTAAGGCTGTCATGGATGGGCCACCCGCTCTCCTGATCAGCAACCATGTCACCGCATACGACGGAGCTCTTGTCCTGTACGCGCTTCCGTTCAAGCTGCGCCACCGCGTTGCCGCCGCCATGTCCGGCGAGATGCTCGCAGACATGCGCAGCGCGCGCAACCAGGGAAACTTCTTGCTCAATCTGCTCGCTCCCGGCGCGTACTATCTGCTGACCGCGCTGTTCAACGTCTTCCCGCTGCCGCGCGCGCGAGGCTTCCGCCGCAGCTTCGCCCATGCCGGCGAGGCGATGGATCACGGCTACTCCGTGCTCATCTTTCCCGAGGGCACGCGCAGCCGCGACGGCAAGCTGCACGCCTTCCGCCCGGGCATCGGTCTGCTCGCGCAGCAGTCCCGCGCGCCGATCCTGCCCATCGCGATCCGCGGCCTGTACGAGCTGACCACAACCCACACGCGCTGGTTCCGCTCCGGCCGCATCGAGGTGCGCGCAGGCGCGCTCATCCCCGCCGCGGACGAGACCACAGATCCCGCCGCTCTCAGCGCCACCCTCGAACAAGCGGTTCGCGCGCTCCTGTAAAATCTGTCATCCGGTCAAGCAGGAGATCCGATGAAGCTGTCGAAAGTCCGGGTGGGGGCGTTCGTCTTCGCATCCATTGTGGCGGCATTCGCGATTCCAGCCCACGGTCAGAAACTCGAGAGCGGGCCCGCGGGCAAGAAGCCGGTCGCCACCTTCGCCACCGGCTGGACCTATCTGTGGGCCGACCAGGGCAATCACTATCGCTCCAACCTGAACGGGTGGTTCGTTCGTCCCGCGGTGAACCTTCCCCATGGCTATTCGATCTTCTTCTCCAACACCAACTACTACGGCACGAACGCCAAGGGATCGGTGAACTCGCACGGCTTCAGCTCCGGCGTCACCAAAGCGGTGTTCACGCACCCGAAGTTCAAGCCCTCCATCTTCGCGGAGGCCGGCGACGTGCGCGCCTCGTCCGCCGGGACGATCACCAACGAGCTGCTCATCGCCGGCGGCGTTGGTCTTTCGATTCCGATCAGCAAGCGGGTCTCGCTCGCCTTCACTCCGGCGGAGTACGTCTTCCTGTATCCCCACGGCGACTGGCGCAACGTCTACAACGCTAAAGCAGGCCTGAGCTTCGGGTTCGGCCGGCGATAGGTTCCCGGGAACAATACGCACCATTCCGCAAAGCGGTTTTCCGCACACCGTAACCAGACCTGAGACGGTGCGACAGCGCTTTTCCAGAAACCGCTCGTCGCAAAACCACGTCAAAATGAGGCTTTTGCGTCCCACTTCAAACCAAGTTGATGCTGCCAAATCACCTTCTATTTCCAATTGACAGGCATATTTTTCGAACCCTAGCATTCAGCCCGATTTCCCGCATTCCGTCCGCCCCAGGAGGGTTTATGAAGCTTAACAAGCTCGCCCTTGCCATCCTCTTCGCCTGTAGCTTCGCTTCGGCCTCTGCCCAGGGTTTCGCCACCATCGTCGGCACCGTTACCGACCCATCCGGCAGCCTGATTCCGGCAGCCAAGGTCACCGTAACCGATCAGGGCACGCAGGTTTTGCGCTCGGTCACGGCCAACGAGCAGGGCTACTACGTCATTCCCGCGCTGCACCCGTCTACGTACACGCTTACCGCGTCCGCGTCGGGCTTCGCCACCTACTCGCAGAAGGACGTCACCGTGCTCGCCGATCAGAGCCTCACCGTCGACGCGAAGATGACGATCGGCCAGATCACCGAGACCGTCAGCATCCAGACCAACACGCTGCAGGTCGACACCTCCACCTCCACGCTCTCGCAGGTCGTCGAGGAGAAGCGCATCGTCGATCTTCCGCTCAACGGGCGCAACCCTGTCGCGCTTGCGCTGCTGGTTCCGGGCACCATCCAGGCGCCCGCCAACGGCGCCGACCAGGGCCAGTACAAGACGATTCCTTCGGCCATCACCGTGTCGGCGAACGGCTCGCGCGCGAATCAGACCGGCTTCAATCTCGATGGCTCCTCGAACAACGACATCTATACCAACGTCAATCAGCCGTTTCCGTTCCCCGACGCGCTGCAGGAGTTCAGCGTGCAGACCAGCAACTACACGGCGCGCTACGGCGGCAACTCCGGCGCAGTGGTCAACGCCATCAGCAAGTCCGGCACCAACACCGTGCACGGCGACCTCTTCGAGTTCAACCGCAACGCCGTCTTCAATGGCGCGAATCATTTCGGCTATCTGAACGGAGTCAAGACTCGCGACCAGTTGAAGCGCAACCAGTTCGGCGGAGTCGTCGGCGGGCCGGTCTATCGCGACCACACCTTCGTCTTCTTCGGCTACCAGCAGACGCAGATCCGCAATATCCAGCAGGGCGTCACCTCGCTGGTGCCCACCGCTGCCAATCTCACCGGAGACTTCTCTTCGCTCTGCAAGGTACCGTTCGTCGCCGGCCTCTGCCCGTCAGGTTCAGGTACCCAGCTCTATCAGCCCAACAACCCGAAGTATCCCAACCCGGGTACGGCCTACCTGAACAACAAGATTCCGACATCCCAGTTCGATCCTGCCGCATTCCTCTTCGCGTCCAAGTATCTGCCCACCTCGACTGATCCTACCGGCACCATCGCCTACGGCCTGCCCCTGTCGCAGAGCTTCAATGAGTACGTCGTGCGCGGCGACCAGGTGCTGGGCGGAAACGATCGTCTCTTCGCCCGCTATTACCTGGACAAGTACAACAACAATCCATTCCTCACTTCGTCGAACTACCTCACTACGGTCAGCGCCACGCAGATCTACTCGCACAATGCCATCGTGGGCGAGACGCACACCTTCTCGCCCAACGTGCTTAACGATGTGCGCCTGTCGTTCTCGCGTGTGACTACCAACGCCGGGCCACCGTCGACCTCGATCTCCGCGGCCGACCTCGGCATCCCCGTCTATCAGCCGACGCAGTTCGCCAAGGCGCTCGACGGCATGAACGTCTCCGGCTACTTCAACAACAGTTCCTTCCCTCCGTCGATCATGAATCGCATGGCCTATACGCTCTCCGACGACATCAGCTGGACCCGCGGCCGCCACAACTTCGCCTTCGGCGGCTCGGTCGCGCGCGGGCAGGTGCTGCTGCGCGATGCGTTCCTGTATGGCGGCGTCTTCTCGTTCACCGCGGACAATACCGCCAGCCTCACCGGCAGCGGCGGCAATGCACTGGCCAGCTTCCTGCTCGGCAGCATGCGCCGCTTCCAGCAGGGCGCGGGCGAGTTCAAGGACAATCGCAATTACTACTACACCTTCTATGTGCAGGATGACTTCCACGTCTCGCACAGGCTCACGGTCAACCTCGGGCTGCGCTATGAGCCGTTTATCCCCTGGTACGAGGTCAAGGGACGCGTCGAGCAGTTCCGCTCGGAGAACTACGTCAACGGAATCAAGTCCAAGCAATTCCCCAACGCTCCCGCGGGACTGCTCTTCCCGGGCGATGCGGGCCTGCCCAAATACGGCGTCACGGCTTCGTACCTCAACTTCTCGCTGCGCGTGGGCTTTGCCTATGACATCCGGGGAGA
>DASWCA010000561.1:0-5168 GCA_036390355.1 Acidobacteriaceae bacterium | reverse complement strand
GTAATTCCGGTCACGGTGCGATCTCCCGTGTTGCGGACATGTCCGTCAAGATAGGTCAGCTTGCCCCCGGAAAGATTTTCCGACTCGCTCATCGCGAACTGCGACAGGGGCAGGCTCGCGGCATATGCATCAGCGGGCTGCAACGTATTGGGCGCGGCCGGCGACTTCTTCCGTCCGGCGATGACGAGCGCGCCGACCACGACGATTACGATTAGCGCGGCCACAGCCCAGACCGACATGGGAAGGCCATTGCGTTCCTCCGCTTGTGGGGTGAAGATCGGCGACTCTCCACCGCCGTCCGCGCCGCTACGGGTGCTGCCGCTGGGAGACGGATGTTGCAGTTCGCTCATAAGCGGAGATTTTATAACTTCGGCACGACCACCGCCGCGATATGACCCAAAAGGACCAACGATGACACGAAAGAAGGATTTCCTGACACGAAAGAAGGATTTCCACAAATGGGCGATCCGGCCTAAGTTGAAATCTCCGTCGGCCCGTTGCCGAGTCGAATTTGGGTCCAGTAGATCAAGAAAAAAGGTGCCGCAAGACACTCCCTGCGGCACAGGAGCCTCGACGATGACCGCTGATCCCGCAGTCCACAGCGCAACATTTCTCCCGATCAACCCATCCTGCGGTCGTCCCGACGCCGTGCGCGCCCGCATAACCGCCGGACATCAATGCACTTACGCCGAAGGCATGCGGTCAGACGCGGCCAACTCCGTGAGTACCGAAGGCGCACCTAGCGGTGCGTATCTGCCGCCGGACACGCGCGGTCCGCGCAAGCCGCATCCCGGAGACGTCCTCTACTGGGTCGCGTGTCTGGGTGGCGCGTGCCTGCTGCTTTTGTCGGCGACGACGTAGACCGGTTTCAGGCGAAACTCGCGCGTTTTACCTTTTGGCGGAAATCTTCGCCGTGCATCTCCACTACGACGCACATCTCCTGCAACCGCGAGCGCATGCGTTCGCCGATGCGGTCGCCCAGCGTCTCATCGCGCATCGCGGCACGCGCGGAGCCATTCGAGCCACCCGAATCCGAGGCCAGCGGCCCGGCGTTTGCGTAGTTCGTCGTAATAATGGTCGTCCGCCGGTCGTTATATCGCGTATTGAGGATGTGGGCGACAGTGTCCCAGACCCACTCGCTTGGCTTGGCTGCACCCAACTCGTCGAGCACCAGCACTTCGGCGTCGAACACGGGCCGCAGAACCTGCATCTCGGTAGCCGCAACGCTCGGGTTATAGCTGTTCTGCACTTGCTTCAGCAGGTCGCGATAGTCATAGAAGAGTCCGGAAGCGCCTCGTTCCGCCACCAGTTCCTGCAGAATGCCGACCGCCAAGTGCGTCTTACCGACTCCGATCGATCCGGTGAGCAGAAGGCCTCGACCCTGGGTTTCCAACGGATACGATTTGACGAATCCACGCGCCTGCATCAGCGCCAGGCCAAGGCTCCGGTCGGCGCCCTTGTAGTACTTCGGCTCAAAACTGTCGAGGATGCAGTGCTCGTAGCGCTTGGGGATGCGAGCGCGCTCCAGCATCCGTGTCGCTCGCCGCTCGATGCGGCACTCGCAGGGCCGCGCCACATTACGGCCGTCTTCCTGCACAATGCGCAGCCCCGAACCTTCACACACACTGCAAATCTCAACCATGCTCAGTCATTCCCGGCCTGCACCAACCGCTAAAGCAAGTATCGCAGCATCAGGGGCTGATGAATCGAATTGCCGCATGTGGGAATCCAAGGTTAAAAGAGGAAAGCAAGACATGGTAAAATTCTTAAGATAGTTAGCCATCGTGTCCCGGCCGGCAGGAAAGGCAGGGGCTCTGTGGGCGGCGCGACAGGCGAATCGATGTGACGGTGAGCGCACCCGTTGCAAGCGAACCGCGAGCCGACAGGCAACATCCGAGCGAAAAGAGAGATTCAATGCCAAAAGAAGCGATTCACCCGAAGTATGACACGATTCACGTTAAGTGCGCGTGTGGCAATAAGTTCGAGACACGTTCGACGTACAAGGGCGACCTTGTCGTTGAAATCTGTTCGGCCTGCCACCCGTTCTTTACCGGCAAGCAGAAGCTGGTCGACACCGCAGGCCGCGTCGAGCGGTTCCGCCGCAAGATCGCAGGGTCCGATGCGGGCAAGGCAGCTTCGGCCGCAGCCGCGAAGGCAGCCACCAAGTAACTTCAACCATTCCGACGCGAAAGGCCTCCGCCAGCGCGGAGGCCTTTCGCATTAGGATTCAAATCAGACCGGCCGGATAGACGGATGAAGAAGCGCTACACGCTCGAGCAGAAGAAGTGGGACTCGCCGGCAGAGCACGCGATGCCCGAGCACACTCGCGTGCCTGCGAGCTTCGAGATCGGCGCGGTGAAGATTGCGCCGGCGACGGTGTTGGCGCCGATGGCTGGTGTTACCGATACGGTGTTCAGGCGCTTCATAAAGAACGCCAGCCAGTTTACGGCTGATTCCAGCAGCACCGACGTTGAGAGTGCACAGACGAACCAGCAGTCCGGCTGCGGTCTGATCATGACCGAGTTCACCTCGGCCGACGGCCTCTCCCGCATGCGTGAGACCAAGCGGAAGCGCTACCTGACCTACTATGACGACGAGCACCCGATTTCGGCGCAACTCTTCGGGTCGAATCCCGCGACGCTGGCGGATTCCGCGCGGATTGTGCAGGACGCGGGGTTCGACCTCGTCGACCTCAACCTCGGCTGCCCGGCCAAGCGCGTCGTGGCGTGCAATGGCGGTTCCGGCCTGCTGCGCGATCTGCCGCTGATCGGGACAATTTTTCGCGCCGTGCGTTCGGCGGTGACGATTCCGTTCACAGTCAAGTTCCGCATGGGCTGGAACGATAACTACATCGTCTGCGTCGAGCTCGCGAAACTGGCCGAGGATTGTGGCCTGAACGCCGTTGCGCTGCACGCCCGAACCCGCGAGGACGGCTACACCGGCCAGGCGCGCTGGGAGTACATCGCGGCGGTAAAGGATGCGGTCGGCATTCCGGTGATGGGCAACGGCGACATTCGCACGCCAGAGGATGCTGCGGCGATGGTAGAGGCGACCCACTGCGACGCGGTGATGATTGGGCGAGCGGCGCCGTCGAATCCGTGGATATTCCGCCAGATCGCGCAGTACACCGCGTCGAAGGAAGCGACCGGTGTTGGCACCTATGACGTGCCCACGGACCGGGACCGCTACCGCATGATCCGCACATACTTCCAGATGCTGGTCGATGAGATCGCGATCGAAGAGGCCGCGGAAGCCACGCGTGCGGCTGCGATTATCGCCTCGGGGCAGATTGCGCGGGACCAGCGCCACCGCGATGCTGTCGGCAAGATGAAGCAGTTCGCGGCATGGTTTACGCATGGCATTCCGGGCGGAGCCGGACTGCGCAAGGCGATCTTCGAGGCGAAGAACGGCAATGCTGTGCTGGGATCGGTCGAAGCTTTCTTCGAGAGCCGCACGAACACGCTGCCGCAGGATTTCGAAATTGAGCACGACACGGAACTCGACGCGGCACCGGCTGCCTGGGGCTGACGGAGCCACGTCAGACTTTTTGGCCGTCTCCACTGCGTTTGCGCCATACGACCTTGACTTGCTTGCGCCAGCGCTCGTCGAGTGCGACCAGAATCCAGTCCACACGCGGCGAGAGATAGCGCAGGACCACTTCGGTTGCCGGATGCACACGCAGCGCCGGCGCTACGAGGTAGAGTCGCGGGGCGCCCTCGGCTAGTCGAACGCCGCCGAAGTAGCCGTGCCGCTGAAATTCGCCGAGCCCGCTCATCGCGTCCGGATTCTGCTGATGATGCCAGCGCACGCGCACCCAGTAGTCCAGTCCCTGCAAGGCGAGGTGCAGGTCGTCGTCGGCCTTCAACTCGATCACCGCCAGGCGGCCATTCTTATCGACTGAGAGCAGGTCGAGCATGCCGCGATCCGCTGCCGCGAACGCCGGTACCTGCGTGTAGACGTGCGCCGCATCGAGATGTGCATCGATCAGCGAAACCTCCCTTCGCAGCATGCTCTCCAGCCAACGTTCGGGCTGCATGCGGTAGAGCGGATCGCGCCGATCGGGCTTCGTATCGTCTTGTCCGGCCGTCCGCCGCGCAAACAATCGGGCCACTAATTCGCGCAACTCGCCGGCATTCTCGCCAGTCAGAGGAGTTTCATTCGCGCCCGCGCCGAACGTAATCTCCTGCATGCGGTTGAAAGCCTGACCCGCATACCCGATGCGAACGCAAGCAAACTCGAGGCCGTGGAGCAGGAACGCCATCTCGGTGCCGCTACGGATCTTCTGCTCGACCACGTCGCGCATAGCTTCGGGCACAAGCTGCATCACGCGGGCGGAGGCGTCGGCAAAACGTTCCCGTGCAGTCGTTGCGTTTGGAGCCTGGATGAGGCGAGTGCTCACGTTGCCGTGGTCCGCGGCATCGCGCTGCTCCAGTTCCTCGGTCTTTTCATCGAACTCCCAGAGCTCCCACTGCGCTGCGTCCGTGTTCATCCAGACCAGCCGCGATGCGGTCAGCGTGGCCATTCCGCGCGGCACAATCATCCGCAGTCCGCAATACAAGCGCCGCCCGCCGGCGTTCTCGCGGCATTGCGCGAGCCACAGCACGCCCAGGGTCAGGATGCCGTCCACCGTGGCCGGACTCTCGCTCGCGTTCACCGCGATGACTGCCCACGCCTGCTGGCCCTTTACCAGCGAGCCACGCGCGTAGGCCGGGCCGAAGCTCTTTTCCAGGTCCATCGCAGTGCGAAAGCCTTCCGGTTTCCAATCGCCCCAGTTGTCGCTTGCGCCGCGCAGCATCACGCGCTCAAGCGCGCGCAGATACCGCTTCCGAGTAGCCTCCCGCGTGGTTGGTGTTCGCCTGTCCTTATCTGCCAGGAATTCCAGTGAGCCCGGGCGCTTCTGCCCGAACCGCTGGGTGGTCAGCCGCAGAATGTCGCCGCGCGGCGAGGTCGAGGTTAGCCGGCGAACGACGTTGCGCTCCTCGCTCCACAGTTGCAGAGTGCATCGCCCATGCTCGGTGGCGAGTGAGTATTTGGCGGTTCGCATGTCGAACATCACCTTGCCGTCCTCTAACACTATGGACTGGGGATGCTCGACGAGAAATACCTCAAGGGCTGCGGCGATTGCGTCGGGGGTTTGTTCCGCGGACAAATCTCTGGGCGGCGTCATG
>DASWCA010000560.1:0-2516 GCA_036390355.1 Acidobacteriaceae bacterium | reverse complement strand
GGTTCATCGCCTGGTGGCGGGAGAAGAGGTTGAGGGCGGGCTGGATGCTGAACAGGACCGCCGCCGCGGCGATCGCATAGAGCAGCATTTCAAACGGCTGCGGGCGCGGTGCGAGCGCCGTGTGTGTGGCGAAGCCAAGCGTCCGGTCGCTGAAAGCGCTGAAGCCAAGCACAACCGTCAGCCAGTTCAGCCAGGAGTAGTTGCCGCTGACGATCAGCACCAGTTGATGGAAGATGATCAGCCCGCCGGCGATGGCGGCAAACGGCTGCGGCGCGAACAGAGCGAATGGCACCACCACCTGCACAAAGTGGCTGAAGAGCGCCGAGAACCGGTGCATCGGCCGGGAGATCCGGTGGAAGTGCCAGCTCAGCGGATTAGGCAGCGGCTGAGTTTCGTAGTGGTAGTAGAGGCAGGTGAGGTCGCGCCAGCAGGGGTCGTGGCGCAGCTTGATCAGGCCGGCTCCGACCTCGGTGCGGAAGAGCATCCAGCGCAGGATCAGCAGCGGCAGGATGGAGGGCCGGATCCGCGCCGGGCCGAGGAACGCGGTGAAGAAGCCCGTCTCCAGCAGCATGGATTCCCAGCCAAAGCCGTAGAAGCGATTGCCCGCGTTGACGATGGAGAGATAGAGGAACCACAGCACCAGCCACGCGGCAGGTGAGAGCCAGATCGAGAGCCAGACGGGGCCGGCTTCCGTCAGGCCGAGGAGAGCGCAGGCTGAGATCGCGAGGCCGGTCCAGCCGACTGCGTCGAGCAGCCGGTCGGAGTAGCGCCACGCGAAGAGGCCCGGCGCGGCGCGGAAGCCGGCGGGATACTCCGGCACAGGCAGCAGGCCGCGCTCGCCCAGCAGCGGTTTGAACTGCTGCAGCACGACCAGGAACGCGACAACGTAGATCGCCGCCATGCCGCGCTGGACCAGCAGCCGAACGAACGCCACGTCTCCGAAGTACCAGGTCACCGGCGAGGCCTCCAATCGAGGTTGGATGAGCCTGGGAACATTTTCGCGTTTGCGGGAGGGAAAGGCTAAATACCGAGATTCTGACTCTTCGAGTCAGAATGACGGCGTGAAGAAGAGTACGGTGCGGAGAGGGGGACGGCGCAGAGGGGATGAACGGCGCAAAGGGGATGAACGGCGCGGAGGACTGACTATGCAGCGTCCGACTTGCGCATTTCCAGCTCGGCAATCGCGCGCAGGACCGATCTCTTGAACTCGATGAGTTTCGGATCGTCGGGTGCAAGCTCAAGAGTATGCTCAACCCGCTCCAGTGTGGAACGAAGCACCTCTAGAAATGCCGGTGAAAAATTAACCATCGATGCGGGCCTATGGTTGCGACGCGATTTTTTGCGTCTGCGTTGCCCACTTCCTGAGGCACATCCAGTCAACTTTTCATTCCATCGACAACGTCGCGACTCATACGAACAAAGGCGCCCCGGCGGGCGACATCCGGCGCCCTCACCAGGCGATGTAGACGCCCTTGCCGACCCACTGCGGGTTGCCAATCTGCTGCATCATGAAGTCCGCTACATCCGCTCGCGAGATCATCGCACCGCCGGGCGGAAGCGAGTCAACATCCATCCGAACCATGCCGCGCGCCTTCCCATTCGTCAGCCTCGGCGGCATCACGATGGTCCAGTCCAGTCCGCTCGGCGAAAGCGTCGCCCACTGCGCCCTCTGCGACGCAAACGGCCACTTCAACACCCGCGCCACCACGTTGCGCGAGATCCAGCGGAAGAATGCCGACTGCCGCTTCGTCGCATCTTCCTGCGAGCCGGCCGCCCCCAGCGAGACGATTCGCCGCACGCCGGCCGCACGCATTGCGTCCACAATCAGCGGAACCCCGCGGTCCAGCGTCAGGTCTTTGCTAAGTGTGCGCGCCCCCAGCGCCGACAGCACCACATCCGCTCCATCGACCGTCTGGCGGATGGCCACGGGATCGAAGGCGTCGCCCTGGACGACACGCACCCGGTCGCGCAGAGGAAACTTCGCGGGCGTCCGCAACAACGCGGTCACCTCGTATCCGGCAGCCAGGCATCGTTCGGTCAGCAGAAGCCCCGTCGCCCCGCTTGCTCCGAAGATGGATATCTTCATACGCGCTCCTCAATGGGTGAAGGGTGAATGTCTTATTTTCCTCTACCCGGGACCATCAACTGTTCAAAAGCCGTCTCTACTAGGATGCTGAAAGAGCGTGGTTTGGTCCATATTCCCGCGAAGCGGACACGTCCTCACAACCGGCCCGAAACCCTGGCTGTGAAGAACTACGATAAGTGGACCGTCCCTGCGAGGATGCACACCAGTCTTGCCGCTTGTTCGAGAATCGGCGTCCGGATTTCTAAATCGGGAACGCGTCTCAAGTAGCGGCCACAACGAGACATGGGCATGAAATCCACATTTCCAGCGACAACGACTACTGCTACTAGTATTTCTCTTTATTAATCCTTGTTCTTTAGTAGTTCTAGTCGCAGAGACCTGCCCGGCAATCGAGCACGCGGGACCGCACACAAGAGTACGCGCTTTCCAC
>DASWCA010000559.1:0-5641 GCA_036390355.1 Acidobacteriaceae bacterium | reverse complement strand
GCCGAGGTTGACCGCCTCATATGCGCTGACATTCTGCGTCACGTTGCGCGCCGGAGGGCCGCCGAAGTTACTGAAGCCGTATTTGAACTGGTTCACAACGTGAGGCGTGAAGGTGTAGGTGTCGGACAAGTCCGCCCAATGCCCGGCGACGGTGGTGTAGGTGGTGCCGATGTAGGGCAAGGGAAGAATTGTGCTGGGAACGCTGCTGACGGAGTTGGAGGTCCACGGAAAGGCGGTACGGTTACCGCCTGTAACCGCGGCGGCAATGGTCTGCTTGGGCGAGACGGTGTAGTCGATCCGCACAGAGTAGAGCCAGTTGTCGTAGCCTGTCGGACTTCCGCCGATGTAGTTGTTCTGAATGGAGCTGTTGATCGGCGGAGGAAGGAATGACTGCATCGTCTTGGCGATGGGCGAGATCTCGGCGGCGGGGATGACGTTGTTCGTGGGTACGCCGTTGAAGGCCCCCTTGAACTGCGATCGCGTGCATAAAGCGCCGGTGCAGACTGCGGAGAGTGGATCGTAGATGGGATAGTTGACGCCGGAGGAGTTGTTGCCGGTCAACAGCTCGCTGAAGTTACCCTGCCGCATGAGCAGCGTTGGGACGGTTCCGGAGGTATAGGCCGGGGCGCTGCGTGTGTGGACGCGGTCGTAGGCGCCGAAGACGAAGAGCTTGTTGCGTCCATCGTAGACGTGAGGGATGATGATGGGACCGCCGGCGCTGACGGAGAGCTCGTTCTGATGATCGATGGGTTTGCCTGCAGGTACCGGGGTGACGATGCCGTTGACTACTCTGGGGACGGTGGCTGCCGGAGCGGTGAAGCCCCAGGTGTCGAAGATGGTGTTGCGGACGAAGTCGGCGACGGAGCCGTGGTAGCCGTTGCCGCCGGACTTCAGGGTGTAGTTGACGGAGCCTGCGCCCTGGTACTCGACCGACGCGCCGCTGGTGGTTGCGCCGAGCTGACCGATGCCTTCCGCGGGGACGAGGTTGAAGATGGGGCGGTTGTCGCCGATCTGGCTGATGGTGGTCAGCGGAATGCCGTCGAGGTAGACCTCCTGTACCCGGTTGGCGGTGCCGGAGAACAGGGAAGAGCGCGATCCCGGCTGCGCGCCGGGAAGCAGGTTGGAGAAGCTGGTGATGTCGCGTTGCTGATTGCCGGCGACCATCAGCGGAAGGTTAAGGAACTCGTCGCTTGAAAGGGTGCCGCCGAGGGTGGCATCGGCGGTATCGAGCTGGGGCGGGGCAGAGCTTACGGTGACGGTCTCGTTGGCGTTGCCGACCTTGAGCGCGATGTTGAGGCCGAAGGTCTGGCCCTGGTTGATCACGATCTGCTGCTGTTGAAACTGCTGAAAGCCAGCGGCGGAGGCTTTTACGGTGTAGGTGCCGACGTTCAGCGGACTGATTTCGTAAAGGCCGGCAGAGGACGAGGTGCGGGTGACGTCGACGCCTGTCTGGTCGTTGTGGGCAGTGACTGTGGCATTGGGGACTACGGCGCCGGTTGAGTCCTGGACCGTGCCTGTGATTGCGCCTTGACCTCCGGTTTGGGCGGTCAGATGGCGTGTGCTGATGCAGGTAATCGCGACGAGAACTGCGAAACTCAATAGCCGGGTGCGAAGCCAACCTGCACGGGCCGAGCCCGCGCCGGGGCCGGCTCCGATCGATAGCGATGCTGACATGGCAATATCTCCGCACAGTGGCCCTGAGTCGTCGTGCGTGGTCTTGCCGAGTCCACATTCCTCGGTCTGTGTCAGCAATGAAATGTACGTGAATTAATTAAACAATGTCAATAGGGATATTATTTCTATACAGTCAAAACCAGATGCAGTTTTGCTTCAATTAATGACGCTTGGACTGATCATCGAGGTGCAACGAAAAGCCAAGTCCAGCGCATCGAATTGCGCGCTTTCGTCGGTCAGAACACATAGCTGTAAAGGCGGGATCCCGGACTACTCTTCGCGGAGGACTTCCAGTGGTTTTTGGCCGAGAATGCGGTGGCTGGCGACCCAGCCTGTGACCACGGTCAGCGCGGCAGTTCCGGCGAGCGCGGCAAAATTCAGGAGCAATTGCGATTTGTAGGCTACGTTGAGTTGATGCAGGAGCGTTCGTGCGATGAGGTTCGCAAAGCCGATGCCTACGATGCCTGCGACGAGGCCAAGCACCGCGAACTCGATGGAGAAGATGGTGGCAATTCGGGTTCGGGTTGCGCCGAGGGTTTTGAGCACGACTACCTCGCGGATGCGGCGATACTTTGTGCCCGCGATCGAAGACGCCAGGATGATTACTCCCGCGAAGATGGAGAACGCGGCGAGGAACTGGATGACATAGGTGATCTGAATGACCACGGCGCGGACGGTTTCGAGCGCCTGAGCGACGTTGATGACGGTCACGGTTGGATAGGCGAGGTAGACTGCGCGCTGGAACTGACTGACCTGTGCGGGAGCGACATGCACGCCTCCATACCAGATTATGGGCACACCCTTGAGCGCAGCATGGGTCAAGGTGAACTCGGCTCGCGAAAAGGCGTGCTGCCCATCTACAGTTGTGAGCGCGACTACTGTGGCGATGATGTGGGCGTCCTGCGCGGCGAAGGTAATGGTCGACCCGACTTTGACGCCGAGCCGCTCGGCCTGTCGCTGTGAAATTGCCACCTCGGGTCTGGCCTCGTTTGATTTCCACCACGACCCTTGGACAACCTTGGTGCCGGGAGGTTGTGGGTCGGCCCAGGTCAGGGTGATCGACCGGAGCATTCTCCGCGGAAAATTCTTGAGCTTCACGTCGGCGGCCGCTACTCCATCGATGGCCTCAATCCGCGAAGTTGCCACTGGCAGCAGTTCGGGCTCCGCCGTTACTCCGGGCTGGGCCTTCAAGAGTTTGCGCATGCCGTCGATTTCGGTGTTGGCGACGTCGACAAGGAAGACATTGGGAAGGTTTGGCGCGGAGGAGATATGCAACTCGTTGACCACGGCTCGCTGCACCAGGTAGACGGTCATGATCTGCATTACGCCCATGCCGAGAGCGGCCAGCAGGGCGGCCGACGGATTTCCCGGGCGATAGAGATTCGCCAGTCCGTGGCGCAGCGCCGATGGGAGATGCAGCCGGGTGCGATTGAGAAAGAACTTCAGGGCCGCGAGCACTCCTGTGGACGCCGCGAGGAGGATCAGGAGAACGATTACGAGGCCGATGGAGAAGACCTTGCCGACCTGGGCTGAGTCGGACAGCGTGGTGGCGATGGCCGCGATCCCGCCGATGATCAGCAGGAAGGAGAGCGCCTGCACTGGCTTTTTGCGGATACCATTCCAGATTGCGGGACCGAATCCTGCTGCGGCGAAGAGGCATAGCCCTTCCAGCAGCAGTTCGAGCGAGTGTCCGGGCCATCTCTTTCGGACGAGCAACACGCTTGCCACGGTCGTGACGAGTGCCAGTCCAAGCCACGGAAGACGGCGAAGCAGCAGGGTAGCGAAGCTGAGGCCTTCCGCGTTGAGATCGGACTCTGTGTCGCGGCGAAGGATGAGGCTTGGCCTGACGCGGCGAATGTCGAGCAACGGCGGAAGCGTGAAGAGCAAGGTGGTCAGAACGCCCGCGCCGAGGCCGGCGAGGATTGCGCGCGGCTGGATGTGCAACTCGGTTGGGACGTTGATCAGCTTGCCCAGGACGAGGGGGAATGCGAGTTGAACCGCGACGCCGAAGATCACGCCCAAAACGCCTCCGGCCAGTCCGAGCAGCAGCGTTTGCAGGAGGTAGATCTTCATGATCTGCGTACTGCGCGCGCCCAGCGACTTCATAATGGCGATGGTGTCGAGCCTCTGTGCCAGGTGCGCGCGCATGGCCATCGCAACGCCGACTGCGCCAAGGACAAGCGCGACGAGACTCATCAGCGAGAGCAGGCTGGTGGCGCGGTCCAGGCCTTCGGTCAGTGCTGGGTTGGTCTCGCGGTAGTCCGTGATTTGTGCCTCGGGAAGGAGATTCACGAGCTTCGCTTTCAGGTCCGCGACGGCGGTGTCGGAGACGGGGCGGCCGTCGGACGGTGGCGGAAGCTTGAAGAGGAAGCGCTGGGTGGCACGGTTGCCGGGAGCAAGCAGGCCGATCGATTGCAGGGCATCGCGCGTGATGAGCACGCGCGGTCCGGCGGAGAAGTTTCCTGAGAGCCGGTCTGGTTCATTCACGACGGATGCGGTAATACGAAATAGCTTGCCGCCTACCTTTAGATCGTCGCCAACGTGCAGGCCGAGCCGCAGCAACAGGTCTTCGCCGACCGCTACGGAGTCCGGGCCGAGTGCCGTCTTGAGGCTGGCTGCGGGAGATAGCTCCACCTCGCCATAGAAGGGATACAGCGCGGGGTCTACCGCTTTGACGGCTACGAGCACCGGGTCCAGGCTCTTTGTCGACGAGGCCATGGAGAGCATTTCGGTGACGGTGGTGGTCTCGACGCCGGTCGCGCCAATGTCGGCGAGACCCTTCTGCTGATCCGGGCTGGGTTGCTGGAACATTCGCGCTGCTATGTCGGCCGCCATGATGGAACGGGCGCGCATCAGCAGCGTTGTACGAAAGGATGCGGAGAAGCCGCGCACGCCGGTGAGTGCTGCGACTCCAATTGCAACGGAAAGAAGCACAAACAGGAATTTGCCGCGCGACGAGCGCATTTCGCGGGCGGCGATCTTGGCGGCGGACTGGTAGGAGAGGCTGGCCATGGCCTAAACGCTCACGGCGAGAGGGGCCGGCGATTGCTGGCGGTCAGGATTGAGTTCGTCGGAGATGATGAGGCCATCGCGCAGCACGATGCGTCGTCCGGCGTATGCAGCAAGGACTGGATCGTGGGTCACGAGCACGAGGGTTGTGCCTTCGATGCGATTGAGTTCGAGCAGGAGTTCCAGCACGTGAGCGCCATTCGTGGTGTCGAGATTACCTGTCGGCTCGTCGGCAAGCACGATCGGCGGCCGCAACACGAAGGCGCGCGCAAGCGCGACACGTTGCTGCTCGCCGCCCGAGAGTTGCACCGGATAGTGATCCATGCGGTCGCCCAGGCCTACGCTGGTCAGCAACTGACGGGCGCGCGGAAGGCCATCGCCGGATGCGTTGAGTTCATGCGGCAGGAGCACGTTCTCGAGTGCGGTGAGCGTGGGGATTAGCTGGTAAGACTGAAAGACGAATCCGACTGTCTTGCCGCGAACCTGCGCCAACTTATCTTCGGGCAGATAACTGATTGCGATCCCGTTGAGGTGGACATTGCCGGCGCTCGGTGTATCCAGTCCAGCCAGGAGTCCAAGAAGCGTGGACTTGCCGCTTCCTGAGGCGCCCATAATAGCGATGAATTCGCCTTTGGAGACGGTGAAGTCGAGGCCTCTCAGGATATCGACGGTGCGCGGGCCGTTGCGAATCGACTTTTGCAGTCCATCCACCACGATCATTGGTTGCGGTCTGCCTGGATTTTCATTCACGAGTTAGGAGTCTCCCTCTGCCTGGGCCGAAAGACCGCAGCAGTTCCACTATTTGATACGTTGGAATGATGCGGAAAGTTTACTATCTCCCGATTCTAACGAGTTTGGCGCTGGCGGGATCGGGATGTCGCGCAAACAAAGCGCCGAATGCGACTTCCGAGTCACGCCCGCAGCCCGCTGCATCGAGCACGGTCACACAGGACTCGGC
>DASWCA010000558.1:0-12927 GCA_036390355.1 Acidobacteriaceae bacterium | reverse complement strand
TGTAGGCGGTGTAGTAGCCCTGTTTGCGGAACTCGGGCAGCCCGGTCAATTCCTGCTGAATGGAAATCTGCAGATGGTGACCGGGAATCCCCTCGTGGTATGAAACCGCCTCGACGCCGGCCAGTGAGCGGTCGGCCCAGTTGTAGGTGTTCACGTCGACACGCCCGGGCCGTTTTCCGTCAGGCGTTCCCTGGTCATAGAAAGCCTGGGGCTGATTCGGCGCCATGTAGGACGGCATCGGCACCACCTCAAGCTTCGCCTTGGGCAGCCGCCCGAAGAGGTCCGGCAATTTCGGTTGCATCTGCTCGATGTAGCTCCGATAGGTCGCGATCAGGCCCTCCGCCGAAACCGGATGTTCTTTCGGATTCGCCTTCAGCGCTGCCGAAAAACTCTTCAGATCGCTGAATCCAAGCTTGTGCATGATGGCCATCATCTCGGTCTCGTCGCGCTTCACCTCGTCGAGCCCGATCTTGTGAATCTCGGCAGCGGAATTGTCCAGAGTCGTGCTCTGGCGGATTCGGAAGGCATAGTACGCATCGCCATCCGGCAGCGCCCAGACGCCTGGATCCTTGCGGCACTTGGGGATGTAGGTGTAGGTGAGAAATTTTGCGAAGCGCTGATAGGACGGCAACACCTGGGTCGCGATCGCATCCAGCACAGCGTCCGTGATGCGCTTCTGGTCCTCGGCGCTGACGCTCCTGGGGAACTTCTTCAACGGCAGCGCGAAGGGGCTGTCCGCGGGCTTCTGGGCCGCGATAGCCTGCGTCTGAGCCTGCACCTTCTCCATCAGAAACTGCGGCGGAGTGCGATGATCATCGATACCCGTCTGCATGTTCGTCATCGTTTGCGTAAACGCCAGGGGCATCTTTCCCAGGCGCGCGATGTAACGGTCGTAGTCGTCGGCGTTATCGAACGAGGTGTGCTCGGCCAGTTGAGGCAGATTGAGCTGGATACCATCGTACTGATTGACCGGCATCTCCCATTCTTTGAACTGCGCGCCCTCTTGGTCTTCGATCAGCGAGCGCAGCATCAGTTCGGCGGAGAGCTGCTCCTGGTGCGGCAGCCCCGTGGTGTCGATCGCGGAGAGCTTCTCGATGAAGGAGCGGCCGCGGGCGAGCGCATCGTTGATGGCGCGCGGACTGAGGTCCGCCAACTCCGAATCGTAACGCTTGTCGCCGAGGAAGGTCGCAAACTCCGGCTGGTGCTTGAGCCTGTCCTGCCAGATATCGTTGAACAGGGAACTGAGCTGGTGGGAGCGCGTGGCGGCATCCTGGTTCACGCTCTGTGCGGAGACAGTTCCGCCAGTCGGAGGCAAAGACTGCGCCAGAAGCTGAAATTGAGCCACCGCAGAGGACGCGAGAATTGCGGTAAGACAGGATGCGCATAGTACCTTGAAAAACCGTTTCATTCGACCTCGATAAACGACCACCCTTTGAGACTACCGGGAACTCCCCTTCTCCGCCAGAAAGCCGGTGTCGTGGGAATAGCCATCGAACAGCGCGGAAAATGTCTCATCCGGCGCCGCGTTCGTGAGCACATACTGCCCGGAGTTGGTGGCGCCAGACCACGTATCCGCCCCTGTGTCCGCGTCCACCGACACCGTTCCCGGCTTGCTCACAGCGAAATACTTCGTCCCCTTGTAAGTCAGGCCGCGCGCGGCAAACAGCGCCGACAGCATATCCCACATGGGCCTCTGCGTGGTCCCGGTCAGTTGCATTGCATACATCGTAGGATTCACCATCGGCGACGCATCGGCTGGGGCGCCCGCCAGCACATGCAGCCCATTCGCGAAGCCATTGAGATAGATTGGCGGAAATCCGTGCTGCCGCGTCCACTCTGAAAACAGTGCGCGATAGCCGGGGGCGTCGGACTTGAAGTTCCACTCCGTGCCCCTCGGATACTGCCCGCCCATGATGGAGAGCAGTTTCACCGTGCGTTTGACCAGCGCCGCTCCACTGAGCGGACTGATTGCGTCGGGCGGGCTGGCAAGCAGTTGATTGAGGCAGGTTGCGAACCCTGTCTCGACGATATCCACGCTACGCTTCGGCTGATTGGCCAGCGCCTTGCGATAGACGGCAACGCAGCCGGGATAGTGCTCGCGCGCGTCTCCCGGACTGAAGCGATGCACAAGTTTTTCCGCCCAATCGCTCTGATTGCACTTGTCTGCCGCACACAGTGCAGTCGACGGCTCGTCGGTCTGGTTTGCGCCGATCGGCGTCTGCGCATGGCCTCCCGCGTTGGCGAAGATCTTCATCACGGGCGCACTAAGTGGATTGGCCGAGTCCGCCACCATGGCAAGAATTTCGATCTCGCCCCGGTCAGCAAGCTTGTAGAGAATAGGAAGCGTCGCGACACAATCGACATCCTGCGAGCAATCGTCATCGTAGATCAGCCGCTGTTGCGCCGATGCATTTTGCAAGGACGAAAGCGCAAGCAGTGCCGCCAATGCCAGACTACCAACCCAAAGTCGCATAGTGCCTCCAGGTTTCAATCTAGCAAAGCCGGCGCATCACGCGTTCACCCTAACGAGAAGCTTGTGGTCTGCCAGCGTCGAGCATCCGGTAGAGCGTCGAGCGGCTGATGCCCAGCAACTCCGCCGCGCGCAACTTGTTTCCTCCGCATCGGCTGAGCACATCGAACACATGATGCTGCATCACGTCGTGCAGCCGCTCGATCCTCGGCGCAGGCCTCCCGGACGGATCGGCGAGCGTGAGCAGATGGCGCGGCTCGATGATTTCTCCTTCCGCGAGTGCAGCGGCCTGGACGACCAAGCGTTCCAAGCCGCGAAGGTTATCCGGCCAGGGACGCTCCTGCATCTGCGCCAGCGCATCCGCAGCGAACAGCTTGGCACTCTCACGGCCTTCCTCGGCGATCCGGCGCAGCAGCGCGTCCGCAAGCACGGGGATGTCTTCAACACGTTGCCGCAATGGCGGGACGAATATCTCCACCGCGGAGAGGCGCGCGTACAGGTCCTCGCGAAACTGGCCAATTGCGGAATGAGTTCGCAGGTCGCGATCGCATGCGACCAGAAGTCTCGTCTCCGCTCCCCGTGTTCCAACTGGATCAACGCGCCCCCGACGCGATGCATAGCGGTGCTGCTCGTAGTCGCGCAGGAACCGGAACAACGTTCGCTGAAGATCGATCGGCAGATCGCCTACGCCGCTGAGATAGAGCGTGCCGCCCCATATGGATTCGAGCAGGGAACTGGCATCTCGCGACGACTCGGCCAACTCCGCAGCATGCGCCACGAGGAACGGACCATCGGCCACCGGAGAGAGTGCATGAAGCGCGCGCGCAACCGCTTCCTTACCCGCGCCAGCTTCGCCACGAATCAGAGCGGTTCGGAAGTACGGTGCGATGCGCTGAATCTGTGAGCGCAACCGCCGGACTGCCACGCTCTCGCCAAGCAGGATGAAATCGCGCAGACCGCCCGAACCGCATACGAGCGCCGCAGCCGCGGATACTTCCGATACTTCCTTCGGCGATTCCAGAATGTTCTGCCCGAAATGATCCGCCGAAGTAAGGTGAATGGTTGACATGGCGTCAAGTTCTTCATCGGCGCAAAGCGGCTCCAGATGAGTCGGCAGCAGGCGTGGCCGCAATACAAAACCCCACCTGCGGCGATGCTGCAGCCGCAAAGGTGGGGTTCGGTGGAATCGTCGCGGAACTCTACGCCGTGGTCGTCGCGCAGTAGGCGTCGAAGGCGCGCGTGAGTTCCTGGGCAATCGCCGGGGCAGTCGATGTTTCGATCGCCGAACGCTGCATCAGATACACAAGCTGCCCATCGCGGAGAATCGCGATGGCGGGCGAGGTTGGCGGATGTCCGCCAAAGTAGCTGCGCGCCTTTTCCGTCGCTTCGCGATCCTGCCCGGCAAATACGGTAATGCCCTGGCTGGGCGTGGTGGTGTGCTGCATGGCCAGACGCACCGCTGGGCGCATCTTGCCGGCTGCGCATCCGCATACGGAGTTGACCACAAGCATCGTGGTGCCCGGCTGAGCCAGCGCCGCGTCCACCTCGACGGCCGTGCGTGCCTCTTTCAAGCCCGCGCGCGTCAGTTCCTCGCGCATCGGAATCAGCATGATCTCTGGGTACATTAACATCCCTCCTGGGAAGCCGCTCGTTCAGAACTGCCTCAACCCCGATTGTACGGGTGCCGGGGACGGTACGCCAGATACGCATCTTACGCACCGCGAATTCGTTCCGCAATCGCATGATTGCAATAGTCTAGAGGGCGTGACAATTCTCGAAAATGTTTCGCTCGCCCAATACACCACGCTTGGCGTAGGTGGTGCCGCCCGCTGGTTTGTAAAGACGGCGGCTGAGGATGAGGTTCTCGAAGGCGTCCGTTTTGCCCGCGCGCACGCTGTGCCGTACTTCATCCTGGGCGGCGGCAGCAACCTGCTGGTGAGCGACGCTGGATTTCCCGGCGTAGTCATTCACATCAGCGGCGGCGAATCCGTCTGGGCGGATCAGGGGAACGGCTTCGGCACCATCGTCTCCAGCGCGGGAGTGGATTGGGATTCGGTAGTCCAGCTTGCCGTTGAAAAGAATTGTGCCGGCATCGAGTGTCTCGCAGGCATCCCGGGCAACGTCGGCGGAACTCCCGTCCAGAACGTCGGTGCGTACGGGCAGGAGGTCTCGCACACCATCGTCAGCGTGCGTGCACTCGATCTGGAAGCGGAAAGGATCGTCGAACTCACCGCAGCCGATTGCGGTTTCGCCTACCGCCGCAGCATCTTCAACACCATCCAGCGGGAACGCTACGCCATCACTCGCGTCGTCTATTCGCTGAAGATCGACGGCGCGCCGTTGCTCGAGTATCGCGACGTCAAGCAATACTTCGCGGAGCGCGCGATCGCGACGCCCTCACTGTCCGATACCGCCGACGCCGTTCGTATTATTCGAGCACGCAAGGGAATGGTTCTCGCCGCGGACGACCTGGACACGCACAGCGCCGGATCGTTCTTCAAGAATCCCGTCGTCGTCGCCGCGACAGTACCGCTGCTGGCTGCCATTGCCGGCCGTCCGATCAGCGAGGTTCCGCAATTCCCGTCCGACACGTGGCATGCATCAGGGGATGAGATGGTCAAGCTATCGGCCGCGTGGCTGATCGAACTCGCAGGCTTCCACAAGGGCTTCGTCGCGGGCCGGGCCGGACTCTCCAGTAAACACGTTCTTGCCATCATCAACCGCGGCGGCGCGACCGCGGCAGAGATCATCGCCCTGCGCGATAACATCCTCGAACGCGTCCACGCCAAAACCGGAATCCGCCTCGAACAGGAACCGGTTATGCTGGGCTTCCCGCCGTCCCGTTGAGCTGCATCAACAGCCGCGCCCGCTCTTCGGCCAACACTGTCGCGACGGGCCCCTGCTCCACCACGCGCCCCTCCGCCAACTTGATCACCTCAGCATCGAGCTGGAACGCCTCCGCGACATCGTGCGTCACGGAAAGAACGCACAGATTGCGTTTCGCGGTCCAAGTCTTAAGATCGTGCATCAACTCCGATCGCAACCCCACATCCAATCCGGAAAACGGTTCATCGAGCAGCAGCAGCCCGTTCTCCCCGGCTGCGGCCGCTGCACGAGCTAGGTTCACGCGCTGCGCCTCTCCGCCAGACAACTCGGCTGGGCGCTTGCCTGCGAGGGGAACGATGCGGAACAGAGACAGCGATTCATCCATCTCGTTCCGAAAAGCATCCTCTCTTGAATTTGACGAAATGCCGTAAGCCACGTTCTCCATCACGCTCATGTGCGGAAAGAGGCTCGGCGCTTGCGGAGCCAGCGGAATCGATCGGGCGTGTGTCGGCATGAATTTCCTTGCTGCTGAGTCGACCACAATGACGGTGCCAGGGGCGCCCGGCATCGAAGCTTCCGCCAACACAATTCGTGCCGAGTCCGGCCGCACCAGCCCTGCGATGGCGCGCAGAATCGTCGACTTCCCAGAACCCGATGGCCCAAACAAAACTGTCCAGGGCTGCCTCAGCGCGAACGAGACGTCAATCGCCAGTGTGCCAATGCGATGGCGCATCGCAACGTCCAGACGA
Source organism: Acidobacteriaceae bacterium (assembly GCA_036390355.1). Taxonomy (GTDB): domain Bacteria; phylum Acidobacteriota; class Terriglobia; order Terriglobales; family Acidobacteriaceae; genus Edaphobacter. Next base: position 6,882 of record DASWCA010000558.1, on the reverse strand, counting down.
GGCGATCCAGTCGGCGCCGTGTCCACTCTAGCCGACAAGAATTGACCTCCTCCCAACTCCGCGCCAATACACGACAACCAGCGTCAGCAGACTGAACGCCAGCAGCACGCCAGCCGTCCGATTCGCCGCTGCATAATTGAAGTCCTGTACCTGGTCATACAGCGCAATCGACAGCGTCCGAGTCGCGCCGGGAATATTTCCGCCCAGCATCAGCACCACGCCAAACTCGCCCACGGTGTGTGTGAACGTAAGCACCGCCGCCGCCACCAGTGACGGTTTCGCCAGCGGCAGCGTGATCGTCCGAAACGCGCGCGCCGGACTCGCTCCCAGAGTCGCGGCGACCTCAAGCAACGCCGGATCAACCGCGCGAAATCCGGCGACCAGCGGCTGCACCGCAAACGGCAGGCTGTATAACACCGATCCCACCACCAACCCTGAGAATGAAAATGCCAGCGGATGTCCGAGCAACCGGATGATCAGACGTCCCGGCGCAGTCAGCGGCCCCAGCGCCACCAGCAGATAGAAGCCGATCACCGTCGGCGGAAGCACCAGCGGAAGCGCCACTACCGCCTGCGCCAGCGCTCGCGCCGCGCCCGTCCCGGCGGCGATCCAGCGCGCCAGCGGGATCGCGATCAGCAGCAGAATCGCAGTCGTACTCAGTGCGAGCCGCAGCGTCAGCCATAAGGCTTGCGTATCCATGTCGGTTCAAGTGTATCGGGAGTTCGGGCGGCCGCGCCCTACTGCGCTGGATCGAGCCCATACTTCGCCAGGTTCCGCTGAATTGCCGGGGAACGCAGCCAGTCCAGAAACGCATGCGCATCGGCCCGGCGATCCGACTTCTTCATCACCACCGCGCACTGCCGAATAGCCGGGTACGCATCAGGCGGCATGCGCACGAACGAGCCCATCTGTTGGAAGTGATCCGTCGAGGCAGTTGTCAGCGAGATCAACCCAAGCTGCGCATTTCCCGACTCGACAAATTGCGCAGTCTGCGCGATGTTTTCCGCAATCACCAGGCGCGGCTTCAACTGGTCGTAGAGTTTCATCCAGGTCAGCGCTGCAACGGCGGCGCGGCCATAGGGCGCGTGCTCCGGATTGGCGATGGCGAGCGAGGTGAACTTTCCCTCGCGCAGCGTGTTCTGCGACAGCGGCTGAAGCGGCGAGTCCTTGCGCGCCCAGAGCACCAGCGTGCCTCGCGCATACGGGATCGGCGCAGACGTGTCGGCGAGCCCCGCAGCCACGACGGTCTCGGGAAAGCTGAAGTCTGCCGCAAGAAACAGGTCCGCAGGCGCTCCGTTCAGGATCTGCGTCGCAAGTGTCGAGGACGATCCATAGCTGACGATCAGCTTGATCCCGCTGGCGTGCTCGAACGCCTCGGCCAGCGCGGGCATCGCGGGCTGCAGATCGGCCGCGGCCAGCACATGGACTTCGCGCGGCGTCTGCGCAAGGCAGCAGGGAAGCGCGCTACCCAGGCAGACCAGCAGCACCGCAACGATAATCGCCTTCCGAAGCCGCGCGGTCGCCAGATTCAATTGCATACAATAGGCTAAGGGTAAGCGAGATGAGCACGACACATCAACTTCGATGCACAAACTGCGATGCGCGGATCGCCGCGGGCACAGGCAGCAGCGATTTCCGCTGCCCGGATTGCAATGGCCTCTACGAGGTGATCTATCCCTGGAGTCCCAACGCTGGCCCTGCCGCCCCGATGTCCACCGTACGCCTTCCCAATCCTGGCGGCATGCGCCACCTCTGGCAGGAGCGCCGCACCTCGACCATGGCCGTCGATCAGAGCGGTGTCTGGCGCTTTCGCGAATTGCTGCCAATCGTCCGCGACGTAGACCGCGTCGTCACCCTGCGCGAGGGCAACACGCCGCTCTACGAGATGCCGCGATGTGCGGAAATCGCCGGTGTCGACTGGCTGCTGGCCAAACATCAGGGCATGAATCCCACCGGCTCCTTCAAGGACACCGGCATGACCGCCGCGCTGTCCGTTGCGGTCGAGCGCGGCTATAAGTGGGTCGCATGCGCCTCCACCGGCAACACCTCTGCCGCCATGGCCGCCTATGCCGCGCGCGCCAGCCTGCGCTCCATCGTCTTCATCCCTGAAGGCAAGATTGCCTGGGGCAAACTCTCGCAGTCGATGGACTATGGAGCGATGACCGTTCAGTTGAAGACCGACTTCGACGGCTGTGTCCGACTGCTGCTCGAACTCGTCCGCCGCTTTCCGATCTATCTGCTCAACTCCGTCAACCCGTATCGCCTCGAAGGCCAGAAAACTCCGGCGATGGAGATAGTTGAGCAACTCGAGTGGCAGGTCCCCGAGCACATCGTCGTGCCCGGCGGCAACCTGGCCAACTCCTCCGCGCTCGGCAAGGGCTTCCAGGAGATGAAGCACCTCGGCCTCATCCCGCGCGTGCCCAAGATCAGTGTCATCCAGGCGCAGGGCGCGAACCCTCTCTACCGCTGGTTCAACGACTCCAACCACGAGATGAAGCCCGTCACCGCGGAGACTCGCGCCACTGCCATCCGCATCGGCAATCCCGCAAGCTGGAAGAAGGCCGCGCGTGTTATCGAAGAGATGGGCGGATGGTGCGAGCAAGCCAGCGAGCAGGAGATCGCGCTCGCCAAAGCCGAGATCGGTGCGGAGGGCGTGGGCTGCGAGCCCGCCTCTGCCGTCACTCTCGCGGGACTCAAGAAACTCGTCGCTCAGGGCCGTGTTCACAGCGGCGAGCGTGTCGTCCTCATCCTCACCGGCCACACGTTGAAGGACTCGCAGTACACCATCGACTATCACCGCGGTGAACTGCTTACCGAAGCAGAGTCTGCCACTGCGACCGAATTCGAGCGCTCTCGGCACAATGCCCTCCGCAAGCCGCCGATCGTTCTGGAGGCCGATGAAGCAGTAGTCCTGCGCGCCCTCGAAGAGCGAATGGCGATGGCCGACGCCTCCGAGCCGGTCGCTCACGGAATCAACGCATGAGCCAGACTTCCGGCGCGCCTCCCGGCCCCATTCGTCTGGTCCTTCCCGCCACCTCTGCCAACCTTGGCTCGGCGTTCGACTCGGCCGGTCTGGCAATGGCGCTCACCCTTACCATCGAGGCAGAGGCTTTTGATTTGTCAGCAAGCCCGCCTCTCACCATCGAAGCCACTGGCCGCAACGCAGATCGCTGTGCCCGCACGGGCAACAACATGATCTTCGAGACCTACCGCGACGTCCTCCAGGGTGCTGGCCAGCCTGTCTTTCCGCTGCTCCTCCGCGTACACAATGAAATCCCGCTCGGCATGGGTTGCGGATCGAGCGCCGCCGCCCTGCTCGGCGGAGTCATGCTCGCCAACCACTTCGGCGGCCTCGGATGGGACCTCCAAGCCTGCATGGAAGAAGCCTGCCGCCGCGAAGGCCATCCCGACAATGTAGCCGCCTGCGCGCTCGGCTACCTGACCGTCTCGGCCTCATCGAACGCTCGGGTCACGGCAGCCACATGCGGCCGCGATCTCCGGTGGAAGCTTCTCCTCGCTCTCCCCTCAGCCAGCCTCGCGACCGAGAGGGCCCGTGCGCTTCTGCCTGTCGCGTACACGCGCGCTGACGCTGTCCACAACGTGCAACGAGCCGGCCTCCTCGTCGCTGCATTCGCCCTCGGCCGCGGCGACCTCCTCGAAGCCGCCATGCAGGACCGACTGCACCAGCCATACCGCACGGAAGCCTGCCCGTTGCTTCCGCTGCTTCTGCCGCTCGCCGGCAGCCCCGGCATTCTGGGTGTCGCGCTTAGCGGCGCTGGTCCGGGCATGCTGCTAATCATCGAGCCGGAAGCCGACATCGATGAGATCGCCAGCCGGATTCGTGCCGCTGCGGCCGATCCTGAGCTGGAAATCATCGAGACTGCCATTGCCGGTGGGATGTCGCAATCTGCCATCAATCCGACCTAAGTCCCATCCACACAGTGTTTAGACGCTCTCAGACCCCGCAATAGATTACTTTAGTAACTGCTGAATTTACTTTACTTTGCTGAATGGAATTCCATAATATGTGCGCGTGTGCAGTTCTGGGGAGGGCTGCTACGCCGCCCGCTGACCCGCCTAAAATCGGGCAGCGGGCGTTACTTATTTGGGCCAATTCCACCCTTCCGCGCCGCATTGCATCCGCTACACCCCTCGCGCATCTATTATTAGTGTTGAAATGAACACGCCCTACTTGCCCGCTGGCACAGTAGCGGGAGGAGCAACAAAAATGGCAGAAGTAAGCAATCCGAGCACAGCAAGCGCACCTATCGGCAATGGCATTCAGGAAAAAGCACACCTTGTAAACGCAGTCAGCGACGCAGAGTTCGAGAAGGAAGTGTTGCAGTCCGAGCAGCCAGTATTGGTGGATTTCTGGGCCGCTTGGTGTGGCCCATGCCGCGCTCTCGCGCCGGTGGTGGACGAAATCGCAACCCACTACAACGGCAAGCTGAAGGTGATGAAGATGGACGTGGACGCAAACACCGCCACGCCCATGCGCTATGGCATTCGCGGCATACCCGCGCTGCTGCTCTTCAAGGGCGGCAAGGTCGCCGACCAGATCGTCGGCTATGTCCCCAAGGACACCATCGACAAGTCCGTCGCCAAGTTGCTCGTCTAAGTCCCATCGCAGGCGATTCGCGTAAAACCAAGATGCCCGGCGTTCCTCACTTCGCCGGGCATCTTACTGCGCGTCCGGTCGTCCGTCTTCGCAACTGACAACTGACAACCTGCAACTGACAACTCCCCGAGTGCTAGACTCAGCACGGAATGCTCGAATTCATGTTTTTCCGCGCGATCATGGTGGCCTTCTTCATCCTGGCCAACAGCTTCTTCGTGGCTGCCGAATTCGCGCTGATCAGTGTGCGCGAGACGCGCATGGAGCAACTGCTCGCGCTGGGCCGCCCGGGTGCGCGCACCGCGCTGCACCTGAAGCGCTCCATCGATGAGTTCCTCCCCGCGGTCCAGTTCGGCGTGACCCTGGCCTCGCTCGCCCTCGGTTGGCTCGGCGAGCCTGCCGTCGCGGAGATGCTTCTCGACCTCGCCGCGCGCTGGCTCGCTGTCCTTCCGCCGCACGCCGTCCTGTACGCGCACTCCATCGCGATCGCCCTTTCCTTTTCGGCGATCACTTACTTCGAAGTGCTGCTCGGCGAACTCGTTCCCAAGTCTCTCGCCCTGCAGCGCGCCGAGCGTATCGCTCTCGCGGTCTCGGGCCCGATGGACGTCTTCATCCGCATGACGCGTCCCGCCGTCATCCTGATGAACAGGTCGGCGGCACTCGTGCTCCGTCTCTTTCACGCCCCGCTGCACGGCGAGGGTTCGGTGCATTCGCCCGAGGAATTGAAGCTCATCGCCACCGCAACCCGCCGCATGGGACTCCTTCCTGCTTTCCAGGAAGAGATCATCCATCGCGCCATCGAGCTCAACCACGTCACCGTGCGCGAGGTGATGACTCCGCGCGGCAAGATCTTCTCGCTCCCCGCTGACATGCCCATCGAGCGCGCCAGCGCACGCATCGTCGAAGAGCAGCACTCGCGCATCCCTGTGTACGAGACCAAGGGAGATGCCGCGACGGGCGCCATGCCTGACCCCGACCGCATCATCGGCGTCGTCTACTCCAAAGACATCTCCCGCCTCATGCACTTCCGTGCGGTAGCCCTGGGGCTGGGCGGCGCCGTCACCTCCGGCCCGACTCTTCGCCAGGTCATGCGCGATGTCCTGGTCGTCCCGGAAACCAAGCTCGCCGTCGACCTGCTGCAGGAGTTCCAGGAACGCCGCCGCCAGATCGCCGTTGTCGTCGACGAGTTCGGCTCAACCGTCGGCATTGTCACCGCCGAAGACGTGCTCGAACAGGTCGTGGGTGAACTCGAAGACGAGTTCGACATCGCCGCCCGCGCCTCCGCCTTCAACGCCGAGGGCGTCATGTCGCTCGACGGCAGCACCACCTTGCGCGATCTCGGCACACAGCTCGGCTGGACCTTTCCCCGCGAAGCCGGCGTCGAAACGCTCGCCGGATTCCTCCTCACCCAACTCGGCCACCTCCCCGTCCCCGGCGAAAGCGTCACCCATGGCGGCCGCCGCTACGTCATCGCAGAGCTGGCCGGCCGCCGCATAGCGCGTGTCCGCGTCGAAACCATCCAACCCACCCCCGACCTTCAACTCAAACTCAACATCTGACAACTGAGAACTGACACCTGACAACTCTCCCCAAACCCGTCCGCCGAATCCTCATCACGCTCCCCGTCCTGTGGGTTGTGGTCTCGGTCGTCTTCCTCCTGATCCACCTTGTCCCCGGCGATCCCATCGTTCAGATGCTCGGCGAGGGCGCGACCGCCTCCGATGTCTCCGCGCTCCGTCACGCCTATGGCTTCGACGCTCCATTGCACACGCAATATCTCAGCTACTGGCGCGGAGTCCTCCACGCCAACCTCGGACAGTCTCTCCGCCTGCACGACTCCGTCACGCATCTCGTCGCGCAACGCTACCCGTATACTCTTGCGCTCACCCTCGCCGCACTCTTGATCGGCATCGGCGTCTCCGTGCCGGCGGGAATCTTCTCTGCCCTGCATCGCGGCCAATGGCCGGACCGAATCCTCGGCGTCGCCTCCCTCGGCGGCCTCTCGTTCCCGAACTTCGCGCTCGGCCCCATCCTCATCCTCATCTTCTCCATCAAGCTCGGATGGATGCCCGTCTCCGGAGCGGGCACCGGCCCAATCTTCGGCCCCGGCTTCTGGTTCTATCTCGTCCTGCCCGCCATTACGCTCGGCAGCGGCCTCGCCGGAGTCCTTACCCGCATGGTCCGCACCGCCATGCTCGAAGAGCTAGGCCAGGACTACATCCGCACCGCCCGCGCCAAGGGCCTCAGCGAAAACACGGTCGTCTACC
>DASWCA010000557.1:0-8158 GCA_036390355.1 Acidobacteriaceae bacterium | reverse complement strand
AAATCATGTAGGTTTGCGGCGGAAAAAACCGGCGAAGTTGGTGCCAGTTGATTCACTTTGGCACCAAATGGCACCAAGTACCCTTGGCCGATTGCTCTAAGTTGTTGATTTGATGGTGGGCACAGCAGGATTCGAACCTACGACTTCCACCGTGTGAAGGTGGCACTCTACCGCTGAGTTATGCGCCCGGAACCACTGGAGCCCCATCCGGCTTCCGTCAATACCGTACTCACTGAGCATACACGCGGACCCCGCCTCCGCGCACCACGATGAGCATTTTTCCATCCGTCGTGAAAATCCGTGCCCCTCCGCAACTCCCCCGCATCCGGTGGCCCGGCCCGCTCCACCGGTCAAACCCGGAACCTCCAGCTCTTTGGACACAAGCCGCCTTACACACCAGTAATGTTATCGACACCCACCCCCGCAGCCTTCTGTTTCCCGGCAAAGTACAATAACCAAGCCACATGCCTTCCCCACCAGAGAATCCGCGTTCGCCCCTTCCGCCACCGTCCAAACGATCCCGGACGCCGCACAACGGCTCGGAGGATCCGCCGGAGGACGACACCCTCCCGGATAGCGAATCCGGCGGCGATGAAATTCCTGCGGATGTCGACGAAACCGCGCAACCTCACGAGGAAGACGGGGTTATGAAAGATATGGCGACACTGGCCGTCAATCCGGGTGTCCTCGAAGGCGTTCCACAGCAGAGCGTTTCTCAGGGCTCGACGCATTTCAATGCGATGGAAGACTCCGCCATCATGCTGGAGCTCCGCGCCGGCAATATGTCAGGCTTCGACTTCCTGATTCATAAGTACCGGAAGCCGATTATCAATTTCATGTATCGGATGGTGCATAATCAGGCCGTCGCCGAAGAACTCGCCCAAGAGGTGTTCCTCCGGGTCTATCGTTCCCGCGAGACCTATCGCGCCGAGGCCCGATTCAGCACCTGGCTGTACCGCATCGCCACAAACCTCGGCGTCAACTATGCCCGCGACACCAGGCACGAACGCGCCGCATCGACCGTCTATCTAGACGAGGTAGACCCTGAAACCGGCGCCACGCAAGATGTCGCGGACAGCACACCCGGAGTGGAGTCCAACCTGCTCCACCGCGAGCGCCTCAACGCGATCCGCCAGCACGTGCTTGCGCTTCCGGAACGTCAACGCATGGCCGTCCTCATGCACAAGTACGAGGGCATGGACTATAAGCAGATCGGCGAGGTACTTAAACTCAGCGAGTCGGCCACAAAATCATTGCTCTTTCGCGCATATCAGACCCTGCGCGAAAAACTGAAGGAGTTTATTTAGAGACTTTTACCAAGCGCGTCTCGTCCAGATTCACAAAGCATGGATGGGAAGACGAAATCAAAATAACTCGCAAGACGCGCAATGCTGAAAATACGACGCGTCCGCGAAGGAAAGGAAGGACCACTATGAATTGCAAAATCTGCCAAGCCGAACTCCCCAATCTGGTGCTTGAGCCCTCCGCGCCCGAAAACGCTGCTGCGCGCGCTCACATCGCCACCTGCGCAGTCTGCGCCCGGGAACTCGCCGCCTTTGAGGCAACGTTCTCTCTACTCGACTCCTGGCACGTGCCTGAGGTTTCCCCCTACTTCGACCAGAAGCTGGCGGTCCGTCTTCGCGAAGCGCAGTCTGAGCCTCCCGCCGGCTGGTTCGAGCGGATCAAATCTCGCCTGCTCTTCAATACCGGCCGCCAGTTCCGTCCGGCCCTGGTTGGAGCGCTGGCGGTTCTGCTGATTGCCGGAGGCGGAGGCGTCGGAATCTCCAATTTCTCCCATCGGGTTCAGCCATCCGCAGCCGTCAACGACCTGCAACTCCTCGACAAGAACGAGCAGGCGCTGCAACAAATGGACCAGCTCATCCAGGATGACGACCCCACCGATGGCAATGATCCCGCGCCACCGCCGAGTTAGTGATGCCCTCCCCGTTCCTGCTAGTCATCCCTGATTTCCCTTCGCTTAGGAGGTAAAAAAAACTTTACGCAATTTGGGCCCTTCACAGTAGACTTCAGATGCAACAAAGGCCCCGGATTCAGGACGTTGAAACAGGAGTTGTCCCCTCTGGATCTGTGCATCATCACCAATTGGATACTGCGGCCCAATTCAGGGCGCCGCATACACTATGAACTCGCATCTCCCATCCCGGCTCTATCTTGGCGCGGCATTCATGCTGCTGTTCGCCGTTGCGCCGGCGTTCGCCCGCCAACAGAAGTCTTCACCGCCGCCGGTTATGGCCAAGCCAAATCGTATCCCGCCCCCGCCGCGCGCCGAGACCCGCCCCGAGAATAGACCCGCCACAAATGACGCCGCCGGCAGGGCCGCCGCGCAGAATCAGCAACATCTGCAGAGGTGGATGGAAAGCCACAGCCGTCTCTCCCTTCCCGAGCAACAGCGCGCCCTTCAAAATGAGCCAGGTTTTCGCGAGCTTCCTTCGCAGGTACAACAGCACGAGCTCAATCAGCTCGGCCGGCTCTACAGCATGAGTCCGCAGCAGCGCACTCAGATTCTCCAGCGTAACGAGCTACTCGAGCATCTCAGCCAAACGCAGCGCCAGCAATTCCGCTCGGGCATGGAGCAATACAACTACCTGCCTCCGGACCGCAAAACCATATTCCGCAAAGCCTTCCGCGATCTCCGCCAGATGCCGCCCTCGCAGCGTCAGCAGGTTATCGATTCTCCCGCCTTCCGTGCCCAGTTCTCCGAGAACGAGCGCTCCGCTCTATCCAGTGTCCTCGCCGTCGAACCCTACCCGCCCGTCCGCGCTCCGAACGAAGCTCCATAGCCACCGCGCACCCTTCGGCTCACGCATCCTCAATTCCGGAAGAAGTTCCGCGCCAGAAACACAACATTCGCGGGCCGCTCCGCCAGTCGCCGCATAAAGTACGGGTACCAGGCCGTCCCAAACGGGATATAAACCCGCACGCCAAAACCCTCCGCCGCCAGCCGTCGTTGCAGATCGCGCCGCACTCCATACAGCATCTGGAACTCGAACGCACTCTTCGCCACTCCCTGCTCGCGCACGAACCGTAACATCTCCTCCACGATCGCCTCATCGTGTGTAGCAATTCCGCAGAACACGCCTGAGGTCGCCATCCGCTTCATCAGCTTCACATAATTCGCATCAACATCCGCTTTCGCCGGAAACGCGACCTCCGGCCCTTCCTTGTACGCTCCCTTGCAAAGCCGAATGCGAATCCCCTGCCCCAGCAGCCGCTCCGTATCCGCCTCCGTCCGGTAAAGATACGACTGCAGCACTGTCCCCACACTCGCCGGAAAGCGCGCATGCAGTCGCTCCGTCATCGCAATCGTTGCCTCGGTATACTCCGACCCCTCCATATCGATACGCACAAACGAGCCCACCCTCGCCGCATGGCTCACCACCTCGCCCACAATTCCCTCGGCCAGGTCCGCATCGATGTCCATCCCCATCTGGGAGAGCTTCAAGCTCACATTCGCATTCAAGTTTCCAGCCTCGATCGCATCCAGCAGCCTGTGATAAATCTCCGCCGCCGCACGCGCCTCTGCCTCCGCCGACACGCTCTCACCCAGCGAGTCCAGCGACACCGCAATCCCCTCGCGATTCACCCGCCCGCAAGCCGCGACCGCCCCCTCCACCGTCATCCCCGCCACGAATCGCGACGCCAGCCGCCGCCCCATCAGCGACCGCTCCGCCCAACCCCGCACCACCTTGTTCTCCGACAGCGCAATAAACAAAGACCGCAGCAATACTTACCTCTCGTTCTGCACGCCTATTCTCGCACCGCGCGCGCAGAAAGTCCGCGATCAGGCACCATGATTGCAAATTTTGCATTCAATCGAATTTCGCCCTACCCATCCCACGGCGAAACGGGTCACCACCCTACCCGTGCGCTTGCGTGCTCGAACTCACCTTCGCCTGCTTCACCGCGGGAGTCACCATCTTGCTCGTATCCTTCAGCGCCGCAATGTCCTCGTCGTACCGCCCCGCAATCGAGTTACCCCGAATAATCGCCATCTCTTCAAGCATTTTCATGCCGTCTTTCAGATAGCTCATCCGGCTGCGTTCATCGTGTCCCCACGTCACTGGCACCTCGCGAATGTCGTATCCCAGCTTCCGCGCGATAAACAGAATCTCCGGGTCGAACCCCCAGCGCTCGATCCGCTGCAGCCGAAAAATAATCTGCGCCGCCGGCCGCTTGAACGCCTTGAACCCGCACTGCGTGTCCTTGAACGGCAATCCCATCACCGTCCGCGTCACCCAGTTAAAACACCGCCCAAAAAATCTCCGGTACAGCGGCTGATGAATCGTCTGCCGGGTCCGGTCCATCCACCGCGACCCGATCGCCACATCCGCCCCATCCGCGATCGCCGCCAGCAGCAACTCCGCCTCTTCCATCGGCGCAGACAGGTCGGCATCCGTAAACATCACCACTTCACCCGAAGCCTGCAGCAGCCCGTTGCGAACGGAATATCCCTTGCCCCGGTTGCCCTCATTCTTCACCAGGTGCAGTCGCGGATACCGCGTCATCCATCGATGAATGATCTCCGCGGTCGAGTCCGTCGACCCATCGTCGACGACCAGCACCTCCGCATCCCAACCCTGCTTCTCGACACACGACATCACACGATCGAGCGTCAGCTCGATGCGCGCGCTCTCGTTGTAGGCCGGAATAACTATGCTCAACTGCGGACGTGCCATTGAATCTCCGGATCTTCGTCCCTGCATACTCGGCAGGCCCGAGCATCCTTCTACCACCGTCCTGTGCCGATAACCAAGTGGCTGGCATCGCCAATCCGCGTGCCGCAAAGAACGCTCTTCATCTGACTTTAAGCTTTGGACGAGCCAGTTGTCAGTTTAGCCGCACAAATCGTATTTTGCTATGCTGTGTACTCCTTTGCAAATACTCGGCAAACCCTTTGCCCCGTGTTTCCTCCCCCAATTCCGACATCGCAACATCACAAAAAATGGGCTAAACTCCTCATCATGCCGGAAGACTTTCCCACCCCGCCTCCTCCTCCGCCTCCCGCACCAGCAGCCGCCCCGCCGTACACCCCGCCTTACGCCTACGCGCAGCCATCTCCGTCGCCCTATCCGACGTATGGCATGCCGCCGCGACCGCGCCGTTCCCCATGGTTCTGGGTGGCCGTTATCGGAGGCTCTTTCGCCGTCGTCGCGCTCCTCATCACCACCATGGTCTGGTCCACCGTCAGAAACCTCAACGGCGATTCGTCCGCCTCGCTGGACGGCTTTGGCGGCTCGAAGATCGGCGTCATCGACATCGACGGAGTCATCCTCGACGCCGACAAGGTCGATAATCAGATCCGCAAGTTCGGCGACGATTCCTCCATCAAAGCCATCATCCTCCACATCAACTCTCCCGGCGGAGGCGCCGCCGCCTCGCAGGAGATCTACCACGAGGTTCTCCGCGTCCGTCAGGAAAAGCATAAGAAGATCATTGCCTCGGTCGAATCCGTCGGCGCATCCGGCGCCTACTACATCGCCAGCGGCTGCGATAAGATCTACGCCAACGACGCCTCCGTCGTCGGCTCCATCGGGGTCATCATGGAATGGACCAACTACGGCGACCTCATGAAGTGGGCAAAACTCAAGAACGTCATCGTCCATGCCGGCAAACTCAAAGACGCCGGTGACCCGACCCGCGACATGACCCCCGAGGAACAGGTCTACTTCCAGTCCCTCGTCGATAACATGTACGGCCAGTTCGTCCACGACGTCGCCACCGGCCGACACTCCACCGACGACAAAATCCGCCCGCTCGCCACCGGCCAGGTCTGGACCGGCCAGCAGGCTATCGACCCCAAGCTCGGCCTCATCGACAAAGTCGGCGGCTTCCGCGTCGCCCTCATCGACACCGCCCGCGACGTAGGCATCAGCGGCGAACCCACCATCGCCCGCCCCGCCAGCGCCAAAAAGGGCCTCCTCGCAACCCTCACCGACGACAGCGACACCCTCTTCCCCAACCCCAGCAAACTCCTCGACCAGGCCCCCGGCTTCTACTTCATGTGGAAGTAGCGCCACTCCAATCCTAGGGTGCCCCATGATCAACGAGTGTGCTTCTCCGCTCGTTGATCGTGGGGGTTACTCTCTTCCGCAACCCTCAAAATCCGTCATCCTGAGCTTCGCCCAGAACCTCCGTAGTTGGTGGTGGTGCCCCCACGTCTTGCTTCTGAGACGTGGGTTTATCCTTACGACGCGAGGAATCCTTCCAATGCGCCTCACCGCAATACGCCTCATCACCACAATCGCCGCCCTTCTCGTCACCACCGCCTCTGTAGCTAGATCCCAATCCCTCGCCCCCGCACGCCCCCGCATTACCGGCATCTCCCACGTCGGCTACTTCGTCTCCGACCTCCCCGCCGCCCTCGGTTTCTGGCACGACCTCCTCGGCTTCGACGAGTCCTACGACCTCAAGAAACCCACCGACCCCTCAGCCGTCCGCATCGCCTTCATCAAGATCAACGACCACCAGCACGTCGAGCTCTTCAACGAGCTGCCAACCGCCCCGCCCAACCACCTTTCCCACATCTGCTTCACTGTCGACGACATCCAGCAAATGCGCGCTTACCTCAACTCCAAGGGCTTCACCGTTCCGCCCATGGCCAACAAGACCCGCACCGGCGACTACGCCTTCGAGATCAAGAACCCCGACGGCATGCTCGTCGAGTTCGTCCAGACCCTGTCCACTGGCCTTGAAGCCCAGGCCACCGGCAAGTTCGCCCCGGCCAGCCGCGTCTCCACCCACATCTACCACCTCGGCTTCCTCGTCGGAAACTCCCAGCGCTCCCTCGACTTCTACGGCAACATCCTCGGCTTCCACGAGACCTGGCGCGGCGGTCCCACCCCCACCGAACTAAGTTGGATCAACATGCAGGTCCCCGACGGAACCGACTACGTCGAATTCATGCTCTATAACAAACTCCCCACCACCTTTGGCGGCAAAAACCACATCGCCCTCGACGTCCCCGATCTCGCCGCCGCCGTCGCCTCCCTCCAGGCCCGCCCCGCCTTCAAGACGTACGGGAAGCCTCTCACGATCAACACCGGCGTCAACGGCAAACGTCAGGTCAACCTCTACGACCCCGACGGCACTCTAGTCGAACTTATGGAGCCCTTCACCGCCAACGGCAAACCCGTACCTCCGTCCACCGCCCCTCCACCACCACCCTCCCACGACTAAGCTCTGCCACAGAATTGAAAGCCGCAAGCTCATGCCTCACAACTCATACCTGGAAAATAAAACCGCATCAGGATCTCTCCAGCACCCTTCGTTTGAACGTAGAATTTCAAACGGGCGACAACCACCCCAGAAGAGGCGGTTCCATTGAAGGCATTGGTAAAGAGCCGGGCTGAGCTAGGACTGTGGCTCGAAGACGTTCCAGAACCCACCGTAGGCATCAACGACGTAAAGATTAGGGTCCTCAAGACTGGCATCTGCGGAACCGACCTGCATATCTACCAATGGGACGCCTGGGCCAGCGCAACCGTCCCGGTTGGCCTGACCATCGGCCATGAGTTCGTCGGCGAGATCGTCGAAGTAGGTTCGAACGTAGCCGACTTCGCACCCGGCCAGATTGTCAGCGGCGAAGGCCACGTAGTCTGCGGACGCTGCCGGAACTGTCTCGCGGGTCGCCGCCACCTCTGCGCGCACACCGCCGGAGTCGGCGTGAACCGCAACGGCGCGTTCGCGGAATTCATCGTTCTGCCGATGTCAAACATCTGGCTGCACGCGCCCTGGGTTGACCTCGATGTCGCCGCGATCTTCGATCCTCTTGGCAACGCTGTCCACACCGCACTCGCCTTCCCCGTAGTCGGTGAAGACGTCCTGGTCACCGGAGCCGGCCCCATCGGAATCATGGCGGCCGCGGTAGCTCGCCGCGCCGGCGCCAGACGAGTCGTCATCTCCGACCCCAACCCCTTCCGCCGCGCACTCGCCGAAAAAGTCGGCGTGACCCTCGCAGTCAGTACCGTCGGGCCCGGATCCACAACGCTGCACGAGGTCCAGCAAAAGCTCGGCATGCAGGAAGGCTTCGATGTGGGACTGGAAATGTCCGGCAATCCCGGAGCGTTCCGCGAGATGCTCGACAACATGAGCCACGGCGCGCGCATCGCTATGCTTGGAATTCCGTCCGAGCCCATGG
>DASWCA010000556.1:0-2619 GCA_036390355.1 Acidobacteriaceae bacterium | reverse complement strand
AGCTAGCGGCAAAGCTGCTAATAAGCACATCGCTGGAAACGGCTATAGAGAATGGGCGACGGCTGCCGAAACGCCAGGTGGCGGAAACGTCTGACACGCTATTTGACGCCCCCGGCACGTTCGTTAGGCTGTGGAAGCTCGTCATGCAACGATCCTATCCCTTGCGTTATGGCCCGTACGCGGAGCTTGAAGCGGACGCAACACGCATACACGTGTGGGAAATGCGGCTCGTTCCAGGATTGCTTCAGACGGAAGACTATGCACGCGCTGTTAGCAGTGCAGGAATGCCGCGCGGAGACACCGATCTGATAGAAGATGACGTGACCGTCCGCATGGCTCGCCAAAAGGTACTCACGAAGGATGGCGCACCGCTTGCATGGTTTGTAATAGACGAATCCATCCTTTACCGCACCTACGGCGGCGGCGATGTTATGCGAGAGCAGATCAACAGACTGGTTGGCCTAGCGAAGCACCCGAATATCGTAATCCAGATTTTGCCGTACACCGTGACGGATCATCCCGGCGGCGATGGTCCGCTAATCATCTTTCAGTTCAATAGTTCACAGCCAATTGGTTACGCGGAAGGCAGGGGTTCAGGGAGGCTTATCGAGACTCCCGCCGACGTAGACGACGCTATGGCGTGCTATGATCTCATTCGAGCTGCCGCGCTGCCCCGCAGCGCTACGCTCGAATTGCTGAAAGGGGTCAATAATGAGTGACAATTTCATCTGGATTAAGTCATCATATTCGGGATCACAGGGTAGTGAGTGCGTGGAAGTCGCCACCCGGCCCGATGGCGGGCGTGCGGTGCGCGACAGCAAGGACCCTGACGGGCCGGTCCTTCGGTTCACGGCGGACGAGTGGACGAGCTTCAGGGACCGTATTAGGTCCGGCAGCTAAGTGGTCTGAGAGAACGCCGGAGCCCTGAGCGGTCGGCTGGCCCGCTACACCGCGCCGCTGCTGCGCTGAGGAGAAACCCTCCGCCGGCCGTCACGACAGCCAGTGTTCAACTCCTTCCGGCGGAGTCGTCAGGAGCTTCCCGTCCCGCATCTCGCGCAGGATTGTCCACGACTGCTCGGCCGTGTATTGATGGCGACGCCTCCTACGCTTGTCCGAAACCTCTTCCCGTGGCTCACTTGTCTCGTCCTCAATCGACACCGGCCGGCCTCTCAGATCTCGTTCCAGCGCGTCCTCGTAGAGGCCGCCGAGCACCTCGGGGACCTCGGAGAATCTCTTCACCACCACTGGTACCACGCCGAGATCGTCACGAAGATGGTCCAGCCGTCCGGAGAACTCCTCGCCCTTCACGATCGCGAACCGACGGCGCGTGGTCTCCCCGGGATCGTCGAACCGGCGTCCCTCACGGTGGATGATCTGGAGGATCTTTTCGATCCATTGGTCACTGAACGAGAACCCGATGAACAGCGTCGGATAGTGCCGCATCAGGTGCACCTGCGGACCTAGGGTCGGCGAGTAGGCGTCCGCAGATTTCTGCTCCCGTTCGTAGTCGCTCTTGGTGAGCACCATGCTGCGTCGCAGGCCAGGCTCGGCGAGATCTGCGAACGGCACGTAGCCGTGAACGTGAAAGACCGGAATCTGCCGGAGATTCCCAGCGGTGGAGTCGACGGCGGCAACCGGTTTGAGAAGATCCCGCTTGTACTTTCTGCTGGCGGCCGCCTCAAGGTAGGGATCGAAGTTGGGTGTGACCAGCGCCCGGACCCGTTGATTCGGCTCGACACGGAACCCAAGATACGATGCGTCGCCGAACCGGGCGCCGGTGACGGCCGCCAACCGGCCGCAGAACGCAACGATGGCATTCATCGTCGGCGACGCCCGGAGGAACGGTGACGGCAGCTGTTTGATCGGACGCTTATCCGTGCCCGTCACGGGCAGGTTGCGGTGGCGGCCCTGCTTATCTCTGGGCCCGCGAACGACGTTGATGATTAGCTCTTGGAAACGGGTGGGCCTGCCCCCCGTGCCCGGCTGGCCGCCGTCAACTTGCCGACTGATCCAGTCGGCCAGATCCCAGGGCTCACCGGTCCGCGCCCTCTCCCGTGCATACAGGCGCTGAAGCGTCTCATCTTTGCTCGCTTCCACGATCTTGTCGAGCAGTTGGAACCAGGTGCCGACGCCGTAGGGCAGTTCTTCCGAACGACGCGTTCGGTCTGCCAGCGTCGCTCCGGCACCGGCGAAAACCACGATCGGCTGCCTGGAATAGACCTCAAGCAGGTCTTTGTAACCTTCCCAAGGGCGAGGGTTCCTCATGTTGTGTCACCCCTTTGGCGCGTTCCATGTGATCCCGAGGGCGGCCAGGGGCGGGTGGGGTCGCGGGCATGCTGGCGCACGACGGCGGCGAAGTTGGCCCCCGCCCGGCTGAGCACGCCGGTCGCGGTGTAGGCAGGCCATGACCTGCGGGGGTCCCGGTGCGGACCTGTGAGGCCGCCCAGGCGGGCAAGCGGCGGGAGTACAGAGCCGTGGTAGCTCGCGCTAGCGGCTGGTAAAGGCTCCTTTGAGTGAACGGCGTGCTGCCAAACAAGGCTTCTCTCACCGACCACCACGGCGATTGAGCGCGGCTCGACTCGCCGGTGCTTGGCCTCTGCGTGTATCAGTGTGTGGCAG
>DASWCA010000555.1:0-1503 GCA_036390355.1 Acidobacteriaceae bacterium | reverse complement strand
TGGGGTAATCGGCCGGCGAGCTTGTGGATAGCTGAAGATTTTGGGTGCTGCGCTTCAGGCTGATGGTGAATACGAGGTCCGTGTGTACGGCCTCAAGCATCAGAAGGAGAAGCGCAGCATGGACCATTTTGCTGGACTGGATGTATCGGTCAAGGAGACCAGCATCTGCATTGTGGATGACACAGGCAAGATTGCTCGAGAAGTGAAGGTAGCGAGCGAACCTGACGCTCTACTGGCAGTTCTGACGAACCCCGCCTACCACTTCAAGCGGATTGGATTGGAAGCCGGCCCACTATCGCAGTGGCTTTACAGCGCTCTGGCCGAAGCAGACTTGCCGGTGGTCTGTGTCGAGACGCGGCACATGCAGGCAATACTCAAGGCGCAGATCAACAAGACGGACCGTAACGATGCGCGTGGTATCGCGCAGATGATGCGGGTTGGGCTTTATCGTCCGGTGCATGTGAAGACGCTACGCAGTCAGAAACTGCGCATGCTGCTGACCCATCGTAAGCTGCTGCAGTCGAAGGCCATTGCCATCGAGAACGACCTGCGCGGTACTTTACGCAACTTCGGCCTCAAAGTTGGAATGGTTGGCAAGGCGAAGTTCGAGGCGCGCATCAAGGAGCTGGTCGAGAACCATCCCGACCTGACCATTCTGGTCGAACCGCTGCTCATTGTCCGGCGGGCACTTCGCGAACAGATCGTCATCCTGCATCGCCGTTTGCTGACCATTGTCCGAGACGATGCGGTATGCCGGCGCCTGATGACGACCCCCGGTGTCGGCCCCGTGGTGGCGCTGACTTATCGCGCCACCGTCGATGTGCCCACGCGCTTTCGTAAATCCAAGTCAGTCGGGGCGGTATTCGGACTGACGTGCTCCAAGTATCAATCCGGCGAGATCGATCGGAGCGGCAGAATATCGCGCTGCGGCGATGAGATGATGCGGGTCATGCTCTACGAAGCAGCGCAGAGCATGCTGCATTCGAAGAAATGGTCGTGGCTCAAGGCCTGGGCGATGCAGATCGCCAGGCGCCGCGGGATGAAGAAGGCGATCGTGGCGCTGGCACGCCGGTTGGCCGTGATCATGCACCGCATCTGGGTTGACGGCACCGAGTTCCGATGGACCCGAGAGGCAACTGCAGCAGCATGACAACCGTGCCGGATCAAAGCCCGTAGGAGGAAACTCGAGCTCCACCCAGCGGTGGAATGATGTCCCTCGCGGGACGATGGATAAGGTGAGTTCGCATGTCCGCTTGGACCTACCGTCTGACGGTAAGGCCGCCCCTTAGATTGCTCCACCTCATCCTCGAATCCCATGATGGAAAGGCCTTGGTGCCGATTCCGAAGAGAAGCACGAGCCCGTGAGTGACATTGACCCCGCGTCGTGAAGAGTCTGAAAGCGCTTGACCCCAACCGGCCGATTAGAGAAGCGGACATTGGAACGATTGCAGCGGATGTCCGCTGTTGAATGCTTAGCGGACATGGATTCGACTCAGCTGCTTC